>CAZQWX010000025.1:0-23179 GCA_964597255.1 uncultured Gammaproteobacteria bacterium
CTGAAGTATCGAGGAGCGAAAATTGATAATTTATTTATTGATCTAAATCTTCTGGAGAACCCACCAATCGACAGCCGGGGTTGGATTCTGCTGCCTAAAGATGGCACCTGGGATCAAGTGCACCAATATATTCTGCAACAACTGACTAATCCCACTTCTCCTGTCGCTAGCTCATCGGCTGTCAGCCAATAAGTAGAAATTTCCACTGTAGATATTCGGGCTTTTGGTAGAATTGAATGGTGACTCAAAATAACGGTCTTTCCTGTATAATTCCTTTTTATAATGAGGGTGGAAATCTTCTGTCTGTCGTAGGTGTTATTTCTCAAGTCAAAGGCATTGACCAGATAATTTGTGTGGATGGCGGATCAACTGATGGTATGTCAGACCTGCTCAGACACAAGTTCTCAAATATTGTGTTGCTCCGGCTTAAAAAGAAGGGTGGTAAATCTGAAGACTTCGGAGAAGGGGTAAAACTGGTAACGAATGAGAATATTTTTATGCTAGATGCTGACTTAAGAAACCTGGATGAAAAGGAAATCAGTTCTATTATTTCTAAATTTAGATCTGATCCACTAATTGACGTTATTATTCTTAGGGAAAGAGGCGGCAATAATTGGCTGGATCGAATACAAAGAAAGGAAATAATTTTCTCTGGTAACAGAGTTATGAAGAAGACAGACATAGAAGAAATAATGAAGCTAAAACCGAAGGGCTATCGCCTTGAGGTTGTTATGAACGAGTATTTAATGTCCCGAAATAAAAAGGTCTACTGGGTAGATAGCAAAATTAGAAATGTCCACAAAATACAAAAATGGGGAATAGTAGAAGGTATGAAAAGAAGTGCTTTAATGGAGCTTGATCTATTCATGTTCCTGGGACCGATAAATTACTTTAGGGAAATTTTGTTTTTCTGTCAGAAAAAAATTTCTGTTTAATTTGCGTTAAAGTTCTAGCTTCCTGTACCGCCCGAGGTTTTGTATAGGTTTATAGCAACAATAATCCGGCAGCGATGGCACCGACTCCCAGAAGCAGGCCACCAATAGTCAGGGCTTCATTGCCAGATTTGGGAATCGGGGGCGGGGTAGCTTTTGGCTGGCAGGAAACATCAGAGGTACAGGTATCGCTACCGGCGCCAGAAACCGTAACACAAGCATTATTTTGGCAAGCTTTATGGGTTTGAGGAGCGGCAGGTGGTGGTGGCGTATAGGTCGTACCACAGTCACTATTGCTACCACAGGTATCAGCACACGGGGTAGTGTTTGGCGAGCAGGCAACACTGGTACAAGCAGAACCCAGGCAGACTTTATGGGTATAGGTAGTGACCTGACAGTCGGAATTTGTAGTACAGGTAGTTAGATTATTACATGGTGTGGTAGTCGGGTTACAGTTTTGGGTAACGCAAGCATTGTTTTGACAGGTCTGATAGGTATAGGTTGCTGGTGGTGGGGTGACCGTTACAGTTTTCTGACAATTCCCCGATCCGCCAACAGTATGACCTTGATCATCAGTGACTGTTCCTGAAATAGTGAAAGTCCCGCCACCACTATATTGGTGTTCGATTGAGGTTGCTGTAGAACCAGTATAAGCAGTACTGCCATCGCCAAAATCAATCTTATAGCCAGTAATCGAACCGGTGCCAGTGGGGGTGGTATGACCGGTCAAGGTGGTATGAACTTTAATCGGGGCCTGGCCAGAATTGGTATCCAAAGTCAAGTTGTCACACACGGCAGCTTGGGCGGGCGGTGCAGCCACAGTGAAGGTTAGAGTACAGGCAGCAGTAGTGGCTGGAGCTTGAGCATGGGGTGTAATTTGGGGAACATTAGGGGCTACCGGTTGGGTGGGATTTTGTGACAGACGCAAAGCAGTGACCACAGCAATCACCCCCAAAGCAGCGACTAGGACGGTGAGTAATGAACCAATGGCTAACTTAATATGGCGTGACATAAGTTTTTACTGTAGCCACACGTTGGCAGCAGCACTTTTCTGGTGAACTTTAATTTGGACGGTATAACTGTCGGCAGTGGGGACAACAAACTTTTGAGTGGCGTCATAGATTTGGTTGGTGGGTGTGCTGGCAGAATCCAAAGTTGGAGCCACTTTAGTATCAGAGGCCACAACAGTGCCACTCTGGGAGGCAATAATAAATTCGATCAGGTCAATGGAATCAGAAGTTGAAGAAACAGTACCTTGACCGGTGAAAGTAATGGTGTCACCAATGTTTATTTTTGTCAGGTCTTTATCGGCAGTAACTTTTTGGCAGGCAGCCACGGTTTGCTGTTGGCAAGGGACTGTAGAAAAGCTCCAGACATAGTTGGGGACCATAACATTAATGCAAGAGTCGCCGTAGTAGACTTGCCAGTAATACTTTTTGCCGCACTGAAGTCTGAGTCGATTGACACAATCCACGCCGGTGCCGGTGGGATCAGTAACCGTACAAAAGGCGTCGATAGTGGCCGTGGTAAAAACCTTGTTTGAAGTGTGATCGTTCCAATAACCAACCTTACATTTGTCGGGGAGATCGGTGCCACCAGGAACAGACTCCGGAGAACAACCAGCCATATCACCATCGTAAATATAACCATTGATATAGAAACCGGCTTGTGGCACAGCATTGGGATGCTCCCAATTCCAAGTGAGTGCAGTGTTGGGGTCAAGGGAAATATTGGTGGCACCATCGGCGGGAGTAACCGGAGGGATGGTCCAACCCGGACCCTGGTCACAACTACCACTATTACTGCTGGAGCTGGCCGCTTTGCTGCCGACATTCTGCTGGCCAGCGGGTCCTTTTATCAACAACACACCGACTCCTAAGCCCAGACCCAAGACTAAAAGGCCGCCGACCATAAATAACGTACTGGCATTACGAATGGAAAGATAGGGCTGTTGAGTGGGAACAATTTGGGGAGCAATGTTAGCTCCCATGGTCGGTGTTGGAGAAGTAGTTGCTGGATTACTATCTTGGGCAGTTGGCGGGTTTTGAATATGGACCACTGGGGCTTCTTTTTTACCAGCAAATTTTTTAATTAAAAGGAAAAGAGCTACCAGAACTAGACCGACGACGGGTATAACCACAAGTAGTTGGGATCTTAGTAGTGGCACAACCAGGGCCAAGGTAGGCAAAGAAAAGGCATAGAAGTTGGTTTTGAATTTTTTATTAATCACTACACTCAGAATAACGAAGGCAGCACCCATTGTCAAAAGAAGAAGAGTATTTTCGGTGGCTCCGGTAGAGGGCGGAGTTGCCGGAGTGGCTGGTGGGGTGGCTGATGGGGTCGGAGTTACTGGCTGACAATCAGCATCAACAGCACAAGAATCACTGCCGGCGCCGTCAACCTGAACACAGGCATTGTTAACGCAGGCGTAATGGGTAAGTGTTGCTGATGGCGTACCAGAAGTAATAGGAAGGATTGGGGTGCCAGAAGAGACAGTGAAAGTTCGCTGGACAACCTGAGTGGTACCATTGGGATTAACAATAGTGATAGTCACGGTGTGTTGACCAGGTGCCAAGTTAGCGGGCGGTGTCCAAGACCAACTGCCGTCAGCAGCCGCCTGAACACTGCCGGAATAAACTGTGACAGAGTGGATTTCAATTTTAATGGTCTGGTTAGGGCCAGCCTTACCCGAAATGGTAGGTAGTGGTGAATTCACAATTTGGCCATTAGTTATATTCACCTGAATATCGCCACCGGTAGAAGTAGTAGAGCCAGAATTGGAAGGTGGTTTAAAACCCGGGGATTGATTAGAATTCCCGTTGGTAGCCGCAGAATTGGAACCAGTTCCTTTTAAACAATCAACTGTGTCTCCTAATTTAACCGTTGGTAGAGGATGGTCCAGGCTGGGTTTACAAGTGATGGTAGCTTGGCCTTGAGATCCTTTATCTAAAGAGATCGTTTCACTGTCAGTGGCCGTCATTTGGAAATAGCCGGATAGGTCGATTTTTTGGGCGTTGGCTACCGGCAAAACATAATTGCCGTCACTCTTAGACAATGCGGCAATACTAGTGGCACCAGGAACTGTCCAGAGAACCAACACGTCTGACGCCGGACTGGACGCCGCATCCAACACCTGGCCATAAGCGGGAGTGGTCGTTGGGGTATTAGTTAATGTCTGACCTGTGGTGGCAGTGTATGGTGCACTATTATTATTCGGGTCACCAGTAGCGGTGCTTTGGGTAGCACCAACCTTGAAATAGTATTTTGTTTGAGGCTTAAGATTTGTCAGCCGGACCAGGTGGGTAAGGTACTTACCATCAGGGTTAGTAAGATCGCGATCATCCATGGCCACACCAATTTCCAATGCTGGGGTCTGACCATAGTAGACAGCACCATCATCCTGCACATCTGTAGTCCAGTAGACAGAGAAGCTGGTATCGGTGGTGTTAGCCACACCCACGGTCCCAAGATTAGAAACTTCGGAGGCTTTGGAAAATAAACTAGTAACCTTCTGGGCTGCCTGAGTAGTGACGGCAACGGCAACTATAAGACACAAGACCAAAACCAGCCCGAGGGCGGTGGGAATGCGTTTCTGACTGGTGTTAGATGAAGCAATAATCATGGTGAACTTTGGCCAGATGGGCTACTTTGACTCGCCTGTAATCTGTCCTGAATCTTTTGTAAAAGCGTTTGATCAAGATTGGGATTAATCGGGGCCATGATTGTCTGAATATCTGAAGGAATAGTACTTTTGCGCAAATTTGCCACTATGGAAACTCCCGACCAGATCAAGGCTACTATAAAAGAAAGTATTGCTAAGTATAACCAACCCTTGCTTTTCATTAGAAATTATTTATTTTTATAGAAATAAAAACCTATGCCATTTACATTAGCGGATATTTTATTATCTTGGGAAATATTTATACCCACGTGCTGAATACGGACATAACGAACCGTATTCTCCAGTTCCTCTAGAAAGCTGTGTAGCTGGGCTAAACTGCCCTGAGCACCGAGAGAAAAGTCAACGGTTAACAGACCAGAAAGGGAGCCTTGTGGTGACTGAGTAGTATCGGCCGGCAGGTCAGCAGTGAGATTGATATTTTGAAACTGGACATTTCCAAGGGTAACGGCCGAGCTGGAAGCTGCCTGGATAACACCGGAGACGATTGTTTGAGGAGCGGGCTGGTCTGGCAAAGCAACCAATAGCGCGGGAATTAATCTTTCTACCTGGGTATAGTTTTCTTTCGCGGTGATCAGGTCTTTAGTCTTGTTTTCCAAATTGTGGATTATTTGATTCTGACCATCAATTTGGTTACGAAGGGAAACAATGGTGTTGATGGTCGGAGAAAGGGCAAAAACTATTAGGAAGGCCACCAAAAGAAGCGAAGCGGCCAGACTGAAATAGCTCCTGATTACTGGGTCGGTGATGATTGGCTCAATATAAGTGTAATAGCGCTGATAACGGCGGGAAACAGTATCACTTATGGTTTGGCGGTAGGATGCGAATGGATTAGTCATAAGTTATTGATTGGTACATGGTCGGCTGTTAAGGAAAAATTTACGGCGGGGTTTATGTCACTTTTACTGATTCTGGCAACAAAAACATTAGTAAATTGTGGGGAATTCTTAAAAGATGTGACCAGCTGGGCGATGGCTTCTTCACTGCCGCCTCCGGAAAAACTAACTGTTTTGCCATCGGTATTAATTTGTACCAGGGAAATAGTCTGGGGAATTAACTGCATTGCACTGTCATAGGCCACTAGGGGGGAAACTTCTTTTTCCAGAACCTCTGCTTTGGCCAATCGGTCAGAAACAGATCGGAATTGTTGCTCAAATTGAGCGGAAGTTTCGACGATAGCTTTGTCCTTAGTGATGATATCAGAGAGATTAGCTACTTCGGTATCCAGCCAGAAGCGAGACAAAAAAGCAGAGATAACTACCAACTCGGTGATAACAATTATTCTTCGACCCCAAGTAAGTGCCCAACGGAGAAACTTGCCACCGGGCTTGCCCTCAAGATCGTCCTGGGCCAAAAAATTAACCTCCGGGGTGGAAAATTTTGCCTCGGCCATACAGATTCAGAATAGAAGAAAATGGCCAGGAAGTAAAGTTAAGACTGGGCGCGAATAGTGGAGAAGTTATTTTGTTACAAGCAGTTTTGTAAGACGGCTTTTTAAACGACTGGCTTTGTTTTTATGAATGGTGTTGGTTTTGGCGGCTTTATCCAGAACAGACATGGCCTTGACCAGGCCGGTGGGGGTAGGCTTTTTACGAAAAGCATCAAGGACCTCTTTGACATGCGCTTTGGCCCCACGGTTGTGGAGTTGATGTTTGGCGCTTTGGCGCAATTTCTTGGCGGCGGACTTAATGACAGGCATATCAATCTTGATTTTACCATAGTACAATTGGGGCGGCAATGGTGAATAATCTCTTAAAAAATGGCCGGGAGATGCTCTTCCGCCGTCAAACCAACATTTTGTCCGCAGCCGCGATTATCGGCCTGGCAATTCTGGGAGCAAAGTTTCTGGGCATTGTCAGATATTGGTTATTGACTGTTTATATCAGGCCAATCGCGGATCTAGACATATTTTTTGCAGCTTTTAGAATCCCCGACTTCATTTTTCAAATTCTGGTAGCCGGAACACTGACTACAGCCTTTATTCCGGTGATTGCGTCGTATATGGGTCGCGGTCAGGAAGCGAAAGCTTGGCGGGTGTCGTCGATTATCGTTACGCTGGCTTTGATCGTCTTTGCCGTTCTGGCAGTACTGGCCTTTATTTTTGCTCAGGACTTGTCGATTATCGTGGCCCCGGGGTTTGTTCACAATCCGGAAAAGCTGGCCAAATTGGTCACGTTGTCGCGAATTATGCTGTCAGCTCAGGTCTTTTTTATCATCAGCAACTTTTTCTCGGCGATCATCCAGTCGACAAAACGATTCTTAATCCCCGCTTTGGCACCGGCAGCCTACAACCTGGGAATAATTTTGGGGATTATATTCTTGGCTCCGACGATGGGGATCTATGGGCCAGCCTGGGGGGTAGTCTTAGGCATTATTTTACATCTGCTGATCCAGGTCCCACAGATTCGCCACATGGGTTTGCACTATAAACCAGAAATCGACCTGGCTGATGAAGGTGTCCGGGAAGTGGGAAAACTGTTGGGGCCGCGGACGTTGGGGCTGGCAGTGTCGCAAATCAGTTTTACGGTGGACACGGCGATGGCAAGTCTTCTGGTGTCGTCATCGATTACGATTCTGAATTTGTCCCAAGCGCTCCAGCAATTCCCGATCGGGATTTTTGGGGCCACCATTGCCCAAGCAGCCCTACCAACGTTATCAGAGGAACAGGCTAGAGAAAATCTAGACAATTTTAAAACCACCTTACTAACCTCTTTTCACCAGATTCTTTTTCTGACTTTGCCAGCAACGGCAATTTTGGTAGTGTTGCGAATCCCAGTGGTCCGACTGGCATTCGGTTTAGGAAATAATAATTTTCCTTGGGAGTTGACAGTTCTGACCGGACAAACATTAGCCGTTTTCAGTATAGGAATATTTGCCCAAAGTCTGATTAATTTGTTGGTCCGGGCTTTTTATGCGTTACGGGATAGTGTAACCCCAGTAAAGATTGGAGTGATTTCTTTTATAGCCAGTATCGTTTGCAGTCTGACATTTATCATCATTTTGCACCTGCCGGTTTGGGCGTTGGCAGCCAGCTCGGCAGTGGGTGATCTGATTAACTTCGGTCTGTTACTGTGGTTTTTAAACAAACAACTACACTTCGATCGACAGCAGCTGTTTGGGCCGGCAATAAAAATTATGATGGCGGCCTTAATTACCGGAGTCGCGTTATATATTCCCATGAAACTTTTGGACCGGCTAGTATTCGATACAACAAAGACCATACCCTTGATCATGCTGACGGGGACAGCGGGAGCTTCTGGGGTAATAGTCTATCTTTTCTTAACTTGGGTGTTGGACATTTCAGAATTGAAGGCATTCTTGGGAATTTTGGGAAAGTTACGGCAAATTAAAACCATATTTACAGCACCGGCAGAGGTTATTGACACTTCTGAAGTCCACGTTTAGATCATATGGACCAAAAATTTATCAGAAATTTTGCCATCATTGCCCATGTGGACCACGGTAAGTCCACACTGGCAGACCGGTTTTTGGAAATCACCGGAACAGTGGCTAAGCGCGACATGGTGGAACAGACACTGGATTCCCACCCGATTTCCCGGCAGCGAGGTATTACTATTCGGTTGGCGCCAGTGACGATGAATTACGAGCTACAAGCTACGAGCTATACGCTTAATCTGATTGATACTCCTGGCCACGTGGATTTTTCTTATGAAGTAGAACGGAGTTTGGCGGCCTGCGAAGGGGTGATACTTTTGGTCGATGCCACCCAAGGTGTCCAAGCCCAAACTTTGTCCCATTTTCGCAAGGCGCAGAGTTTAGGTCTGATGATCATTCCAGCTATTAACAAGGTAGACCTGCCTGAGGCAAAAGTAATAGAGACTGAGAAAGAAATTAAGGAACTATTTGGAGACCGGGAAGTGGAAATTTATCAGGTGTCAGCCAAAACCGGGGCGGGTGTAGAAGAATTATTAGAGACGGTGATAGAAAAAGTACCGGCGCCGACCGGTAATGTATCTGCCTCAACCCGGGCGCTGATTTTTTCGTCACAATATGATCCGGCCCGCGGGGTAACGGCGTATGTACGAATAGTCGACGGCAGGATCCAAGCTAAGGCTAAGATAAAATTTTTGGTAGCCCATAAGGAAGCGACAGCCTTTGAGATTGGTCATTTCGCGCCGGCGATGAGGGCGGCGGATCCGCCAGCTGGCGGACTGGAAACCGGGGAGGTGGGATATATAATTTCTAATCTCAAAGATCCATCACTGGTGAAGGTGGGAGACACAATTACAAATAGTAACCAGAAGGAAATAGTTAGCCCCCTGCCGGGGTATAAGGAATCAAAACCAATGGTGTTTGTCAGTCTATTTCCCGTTGACCAGAATGACTTCGGACTTTTAGAAGACGCACTGGGCAAGTTGAAACTTAACGATGCCGCCTTGAGTTTTACGCCAACCAGCTCAAAAGCCTTAGGGCGCGGTTTTCGCTGTGGGTTTTTGGGTCATTTGCATGCGGAAATTTCTCAGGAAAGATTAGAAGCCGATTTTGGTCTGTCCATTATTGCCACGACGCCAACGGTGGAATATCGCGGTAACACTGAGCCCTGGGTGAAAGCGACGATAATTTCGCCAATTGAGTTTGTCGGAGCGATGATGGGTCTGTGCGAAGGTCGGCGAGGAAAACTCGTGGGCATGGAATATCACGAACGAAGCACGGTTCTGATCTATGAATTACCATTGGCGGAGATCATTACCGACTTTTTTGACCGGTTAAAGTCACTGTCCTCGGGGTTTGGCAGTCTGGATTATGAACTGGTGGAATACCGACCATTCGAAGCAGCCGTGATGGAAATTCTAATTAATCATGAGTCGATTGATGCCTTTTCACAAATCATGGAAAAGTCGCGAGCGGTGGAAACGGCAAAATTCTTGGTGGAAAGACTGCGAGAAGCTATTCCCCGGCAACAAATTCCGATTCCGATACAAGCGGCAGTAGACGGTCAGATTGTTGCTCGCGCCGATATCCCGACTTATCGCAAAGATGTGACAGCCAAACTCTATGGCGGCGATTTTACCCGACGGCTGAAACTTCTGGAAAAACAAAAACGGGGCAAAAAAAAGATGAAGACCATCGGCCGGGTAGAAATTCCTAACGACACGTTTTTGCACATTTTCCGGACATAGGTAACTTGCTCGCCTATTTACCTTTTCACTCGCCAATGGTTGTGCTTGAGCCCGCAGTCCGCCAGCTGGCGGACGAGGACCGCATCATAACCGCAGTTGTGATATTCTGATCGTAATGAAGAAGCTGGTTAAAGGCCTGGCTCTTTTGGCGTTGGTAGTAATATGTTTGGCTGCCTATCGAGTGGGCAGTAGTAAGGTCTTAGGTGTCAGTGGTCTCATACCACCGGATCATCCTACAGGAACAGTCTGTATGGGAGATTGCAATGGCCAAAGTACCCGAACCACACCGGCTCAGGCTGATCAGGACATCAATATTGAGCTGCGACAATTTGTCAGTGTCCCAGGAACACTAAACATTATCAGTTTTCAGCATGATACGGCCTCAGCCCCACAATTGTGCTACCTGTTCAGTAGCCAGCAAATGCACCCATTCACGGCACTGTATGCGGTGGGGGTTATGGGTGGAATTGACAGTACCAAGAGCGTTGAACAAAGCCCACCACATTTGGCTGGCTTTCAGATGGGTTCCGGGGAAGCGATTTATGCTCCTCCACTAACGGCCTATGGTCCCGTTGGCAGTGATGGGGCCGGAAACGTCTTTGATGCTATTGTTCTCTATGCCGGCACGGATGCTAATGGGGTGGGGTCCATTGTTTTGAAATACACACCTAATGATGACGTCGTCAGGGGGTACACAATTGATATTTTAGGAATCAATGTTGATTCCTCTTTGCAGACACTCTACGATCAAGCCAATAGTGATGGCCGATGGTATCTGCCGGGTATTATTAATAATCAACAGATTGGAACAGCGCAAGGAACTGAGATTTGGGTGGCTATCCGAGATACGGGCCAATTTATGGATCCTCGATGGTATCAAGACTGGTGGAGTGGCTGCCCAACAGCGGCACCTGGTGGAGCGCCAGCGAGTTCTGTTTCCTCTCTAGCCCATCCCCCGGGATACACCACGACAATCGCCACACCGATCTCAACTAGTGGACCCTTGACGACAACATTAAATGGGTCAGGAAATTATCATATTCCCAGCTATCCCCCACTGGGTCAATTAGTGGATTGTCCACAAGAGATTCCTACAACTTCTACAATTGCTAGTAATAGTGACTCTGGGGGTAACACCGATGGCCTAAATCTGGCTAAATGTGTGGGAAAAAACATTGATCCCAACCAGTGGTACAACAAAGCCAGCTGCACGCCATTAAACAATAGTTGGCCAGAACCCGCATGTTGTGCACAAGTTAAGGCCAGTGGCGATCCCGACGCCGGCGATTGTGTTCAATGGGCACTTCGGGCATGGTGTCGGCCTGATAGCTGTCCTCCAACGCCAAATCAGCGGTGCGGTGCGGAAACTACCACCTGGGCATCAAAAGGCAGTGATATCTTGAAACTTCTAGGAACAGCGACGACCGCCGGAGGGACTAATGCGCAAAATCTGCCTGCGTGTGTGCCCACAACAGCTGGTGGTCAACAATGTGTCACTGAATGTAGTCAACCAGTATCAATCACAGAAAAACTTAAACTGTATCCAAATTCCGGTCAGGATTGCCTGCGTAATGGTGACTGTTTAATAAACATTAATATCACCAATCCGTCTTTTAACTTACCGTTTATTCAACAATTGGGTGACTATTTTTCTGGAGTCCTGGATGCAGAGCATTTGTCCAATGACCAATTAGATAAAGCGCAGACTATCTTGCGGGCGGGGTCTACGAGTTCAGTAAGTGAGACAGCCAGTGTTTTTCAACAAGCTGGTGTGGATCGGAAATTGCTACCGCCGGATTATCAGGACGAATTGAAATATCAATTTATTAAATATGTTGAGTCAAAAAAGCAACCAAATAGCGATGGGAGCTATCCCAATAGTAAATACGTTGGTCATATTACAGTTAGTGGCAAAGAACAGTTAGACCAAACGGAATTTATGATTTACGACAAAAAGGTTACGGATGTAGTCCCGCCGCCAAACGTTGATCCTAATAGTAAGTATGCCAGCCGAGCTAATTGGGAAAAGGATTGGGGAAAGTACTGGTTTGCTGTTCCTCTGTTCCAAAATGATGATGCTCAAGGGGAAATCCAATTTGTTAATCCATCAATTTTCAGCACCTCGGAGTTGGGGAATAACCCAAAATATCCCAACGTTAACTTGGGACCAATTTATGTTTCGCTCCCGGGAACAAACAGATTACAGGCGTCGACACAAGTTCTCCAAAGTGCTTTTGTTTCTCCCGATTTGATCGCGGCCAGATCACAGGCAATTATAACCGATCCAAAAAATAATTTGCCAACCTACGGGAAGACCATTAATCCAGTGACACCAATTAACGCTTGTACAGATACAAGTATTGATGAATATTACAGTGCGGATATTACAAAACCCCTGCTTTATGACACCTCGGGAAATCTTCTGGTAGCTCATGGCCACACTATTAACACTAAATCAAATCCAACACAGCCTTTAACTGATTACAGCCGGGCGGTTACATGTGACATTGCCAGTCTGGATGGTGGCGGACAAGGGACGCCGGCATGCGTAGTGGGGCCGGACGGACAAATGCGGTGCTATCACCAACAACCGCTGGTAGGTAGTCCCGACAAAGCCGGAACTAACTACAATACGTCGCTGACCGTCCAAGTACGGACAGTATTTCCAGATCTGTTTGAAATTGCTGAGCAAACAATTCAGAGCACGACGGGCTTTATGCGCATCTTTAAACCAGATAAGGCACAGACTCTAAGCCAGATCACCAATGGAGTGGGAAATGGCCAAACGGATCAGAGTATGAACAGCCAGGATGTGTTCGAACAATATTATGCCCCAATCCCGGCAGCAGTAGACAATGTTAAGTATTTAACATCAGACCGGGCAATTGTGGTAGACAATTCCAAGAATCCCAATGGCTGGCAAATCTTTTTATATAAACTTGGGGGGTTATGGAATGCGAAAAGATTTGTGATGCAACTACTTAATCCAGTTAAATAATTTAAGCTAGTAGCGTGTTATCATAAATGCAGATGGACAAGAAACTTTTTTCACTCCTCGTTGTCATCTTATTTAGCGCTTTCTCACTGATAATGCCCGGGAAAGTTTTAGCCGGTACTAATAAGTTCGGCTGTGGTTGGGATGAACCAGACGGCATATGTTTAAGTCTTTCGGTCAACGGTTGCAACCCAAATTTTGAGTTTGATGATACTCAGTGCTTGGCATTTACTAATCCCGACTCGTGTGCTAATGCTGGCCCTTTTGCATGTGTTCCAAGCCAACCGCATTATCGTTGTGATCCCAATCAGGGATGTGTCCAGGACAACTCTGGACTTTTCGTTGGTCAAAGTGCCTGTACGAGTAATTGTCCACAAGTAACAGGAGTTCTGCGTCCTACATGTCCTGATGGCTATTTTCCAATTAATCTTAGTGCGGCCAATAGCTGCTCTGAGCTTAATGGTAAGTGTTGTAAGGCTGGTTCAGATATTATGTCTGGCCCTATGTCGACAATCGGGTACTATACCTGTGCAGGGAATAATGGAAAAGACTATTATGTCGGTGGACCGCCTGGTGACACTCCTCTACCATGTTCTCAAATGGCTAGTCTGTTGACACTTGCTCCGAGGAATATCTGTCAACCGCCATACACATATGACTCCACTGGGGCTGGTTTTTGTGTTTCCAGTATAACTTCGGCTCAGTGGAATGGTAGGATCACGTGTAACATAGTAAATGGCCAACCAACCGGGGTAGACACCGCCATCGGGTGTATCCCAGTCACTGATTTGTCAGGATTTTTGAAGTTTATTCTCCAGTGGGTGTTTGGTATTGCCGGAGGAATAATTCTGTTGATGGTAATAATCACGGGGTACACAATTCTGACATCATCAGGGAATCCGGAGAAACTGACAGGAGCAAAAGAAAACGCGGTTTCCATTCTAGCAGGAGCAATTCTGATGTTTTCCTCACTACTCTTGTTACAAGCAGTTGGAGCAGGTATATTTAAACTACCAGGGTTCTAAAAATGGTATATGCTGACAGGTAAAATTATTGCCCTTAGCAGTGGCTTCGGTGGTCCGTCAGGAATCCCTTCTCCAAAAGATTGGCTCCTGAACCTCAATCCGGGCTATGGACCAGCGACCAGTTTAGGCTTGGACTTTTTCACCCATAACTTAGTCTCATTTTTGATTAACGGCGCATTGTTATTGGCAATAATATCTTCACTGATTGCCTTAATCATTGGCGGGATTATGTGGATGATAAACGGAGGAAATAAAGAGGGACTGGCAAAGGCAAAAAATACTATCACTTATGCTCTGATTGGCCTAGCCTTGGCTCTGTCCGCTTTGATAATCATCAACCTATTGGGTCAACTGTTCGGTATTAACCTGACCGGATCTGTCCCGGCGACAGTAGGTTTTTAATGAAGGGCTTGACTTATCGACGCGCAGAGTTCAAGATTAAATTACTTATGGGTCGCTAAGAATAATACTTGGTTGACTGAGGGAGGTGAGTATGAACAGAAAGCTAGCAAAAATAAGTGTAGGAACAATTTATGGTACGTCCTTGCTATTTGGGCTGTCGCAGATACCTGCTTTCGCAGTTAATCTCTGCCCAACCCTATTCTCGGGCACCGGCACTATTCCTGGATGCGGAGGTGTGAATGTGGTTACGGGGATAAGCTCTGTTATCAGCATCCTCCTGTTTGTCTCGTTCCTAATTGCCCTGATATTTTTGATTATCGGTGGTATCCGTTGGATCATGAGTGGCGGTGATAAGGAAGGAACAAACAAAGCTAAAGAAACAGTGACGTCGGCTTTAATCGGTCTGGCAGTGGTTTTGGGAGCCTTCGTCCTGATTAATTTGGTAATTGGTTTCCTGACAGGTGGAAATTTGTCAAACGTCAATAATAGTAGTTTTACTTTGAACGTTGGTCCTTAGTTGGACTGTTTTACTGACGACACGAAGACAAACCCACATATAATGTGGGTTTGTTGGTGGTGATATGAGATGGAGAGCATTATCCAGGACAGAACAGTTGTCGGCAGTTTTTTGGGCAGCTATTCTTCTGGCCACGACCTTGGTCTTTTGGTTCAGGGCAACAATAATATTGGATCCAGATTTTGGAGAACATATCCGCTCGGGACAGTTAATTCTGCAATCGGGAATTCCCGCCACTGACCCATTCTCCTATACGATGCCCAGCTATCACTATGTCGACCATGAATGGCTATTTGACATTGTGGTAGCCAAACTTTATCCATTGGTGGGCATGGCTGGGTTAGCGGTTATTGTCACGACAATTATGTCCGCTACCCTAGTATTGGTTTGTTCGGCAACAACATCGACCCAGAAGGATAGGTTCGCCAATTGGCCGTTAATGGCGCTAGTGGCCACCTCATTGCTGCCATTTGCTGAGGTCCGGCCACCATTTATAACCTGGTTCTTTTTGGCATTACTCATGGCAATTGCCATTGATGAGACCAGATGGCAACGATGGCGAATGGTACTTCCCGGGCTGTTCTTGCTGTGGGCCAATCTGCATGGCGGGGTAATTTCAGGAATAATATTAGTGGTGGCCTTGGTGGTTCTCAGGTCGATTAGGCTACGACAACTCGCCAAAACGGACATAGCGGTTATTAGTCTTAGTGTTCTGGCAACTTTGGTCAATCCGTATGGGATTGCGCTGTGGAAAGAAATAGCGGCAGCCAGCAGTGATCCAACTTTGCGTTCTTCGATCGCCGAATGGCAACCAACATATTTCTGGTTTGATCCGGCAACGATTACAGTCGCCGTTCTGGCTGGCTTTTTTGTCTGGTTCTATCGAAGGAAGTTCCTCCTGGAGATCATAGGAATATGTGTATTATTTCTGGCAGCAGGCATGTCCGGAATTCGAAATGTTCCCCTAATGATGATTGTTAGCGCCCCAATAATTGTCCTGGGGAAAAGTTGGTTGATCTTGGACATACCAAAAAATCAGTCAGTGCAAAGACGGATTCGGTTAGTAAC
The DNA here is from genome assembly GCA_964597255.1 of uncultured Gammaproteobacteria bacterium. Classification (GTDB taxonomy): domain Bacteria; phylum Patescibacteriota; class Microgenomatia; order JAMCZE01; family JAMCZE01; genus CAZQWX01. The sequence continues at coordinate 15,760 of CAZQWX010000025.1, forward strand.
AAAAATAGTAATAGGTTATTGTCTGGTTTTGTTTCTGGGTCAATCAGCAATCCTTATAGTCAACGCCAGCCAACTGTCAGAAAGCAATTTCTATCCGAAGCAGGCAGTAGCTTTTTTGCGCGAGAACCTGCCAGTCGGTCAGGTTTTTTCTGATTATGGCTGGGGTGGTTATCTGACTTGGAAGTTTCCAGAGAAAAAGGTTTTTGTTAACGGCGGAATGCCCTATTGGCATTTAGATAATCCCCAAAGCTCGGAGTCAGTGGATGCTTTTAAAGACTATCAAAACATCGCTCAGGGAAAGGTTGATCCGACACTAGTTTTTAAAAAATATGGAGTTGATACAGCACTTTTACCGGCAAATAAGACAATTAGTCCGGCACTGGCTAAATTGGTTGGGGTGTTGACACATACTTTGAACCACTTGCATCTTGCCCAGCAACTAGCAAATCCTAGTCTGACACAGACGCTGTCGAAAGCCGGCTGGAGAGAAGTCTATGCGGATTCAGTAGCAGTTATTTATACCAAGCAATAAACTGATCTGTTAGAATGGAAATATGAGAAAGACTGTGGTATTTTTTCTTCTGTCTGGACTTCTCTTAGTTGGTAGATTTTTTTGGCCAGTGCGAGCATTAGCAGATTTTACTGAGGGCAACGGTTGTACTCAGACAGTAGTAGATCCAGGATCAGGGACTACCTATAATGATGTACCTTCCCTTGCCTGTCTTGGCCAGGTAATTATTAGCGCTCTGAATTTTCTGTTTAGTATCGTTGGTGCAGTAATAGTAGTATGGTTTTTATCTGGAGCTATTCGCCTTATCCTGTCCCGAGGCGATCCAAAGGCCATTGAGGGATCACAAAAAACCATGACCTTTGCAATCTTTGGGGGAGTGTTTATCGTGGGCGCAGCAATCATAGTTAATCTAGTCTTTGGAACATTAAGTCTTCCCAACCCGTTGACAAACTTCACGCTCTACCAAAATTCCACGGGTCCTTAAGATTTTTACGGTACTTACCCGTTCATTGGCATTGACTTTTTCCCCTGATTTTGCCATTCTGGAGATAATGAAAAAGGTTGTTCTCCTTTTCCTGTTTTTAATAGCATTATTTGCGGCACCATTGCTACTTGGAACAAAAACGGTTCTGGCGGATGCTTGTTCTGACAAGGGGAATGATGCTGCTTATTGTGCAGCTTACAATAGCTGCATAACCAGTGGAGGAACTGATGCTTCGTGTAAGGTCCAGGGGTGTTTAGCAGATAACCCTGGTGGAACCACAGAATGTAATGCTGCATCGGGAGCTTATGCCCCTGGTGGTTGGATGGCGCCGACACAACAACAGTATGAGACAGGCGTAGCCGATACCAATGTTAACGGCGATAACTTTTCTACCTATCAGGTAAATGCCTTTATTGGTGCAGGTAAATTAGCAACGTTAGGGTGCATCGGTGCACCGTGTGCCAAAGCAATGACAGGTAATTCAAGCGCGGTGACTTATAGTGGGGCGGTGGGTGTCTTCGCAGATGGCATTGATATCTTGATTAAGACAAAGCCGGCATCATCAATTGATTACATTGCCTATTTGGGCAATGAGCTGCATGTTCCCGGAACACCGACGGTAGCTTATGCAGCATCGAGTGGAGTAGGAGGGGCAGGTTTTACCAGTTTGACCCCAGTACTGCAAATTTGGACACTGGTTAGAAATTTGTCCTACATGCTCTTCGCAATTGTCTTTGTGGTCATTGGCGTCATGATCATGTTGCGGGTAAAAATTGATCCCAAGACTGCGGCGACAATTCAAGGGGCACTACCAAAAGTAATTTTCGCTTTAATCCTGGTGACGTTTTCCTATGCGATCGCCGGTTTCCTGGTGGATTTGATGTATGTCCTGATGGGTCTGTTAGTAACGGCTATTTCTTCAATGGGACCTCAGGCAACCGCTCAAGTTAATTCACTCATGAGTGGCAGTATCTTTAACTTTGTTCTCAGTGGTGGCCTTTTTGGTGTTGCTGCGAGTGCCGGTGGGGGAATAGCTGACAGCGTAAATACGCTTCTTGGTTCAATAAAGGGAACTTTTCAGGGAAACGCGATCAATATAGTTATTGGGGGATTGGCGGGTTTAATTGTTGGTGTAGCCATTCTCTGGGCTCTGTTTAAAACCTGGCTGGCGTTGATAGGGGCGTACGCAAATTTCATTTTGAATGTTATCCTTGCGCCAATACTACTCACACTTGACGCGATCCCGGGCCAGAATCAGTTTGAAAACTGGATGAGAAACCAACTGGCCTATTTGTTGTCTTTTCCCCTGGTGGTAGCAATGCTGGCCGTGGGCAGTGCAATCGCCACTAATTTTGGTGCCAGCTCTAATCCTAGCCAGACCGGTTTTGTGCCACCGCTGCTAGGGGTAGGCAGCCAGTCAGCGGCTCAATCATTTGTGGGGTTGGGAATTTTGTTGACGATTCCCAAGGCAGTGGACATGCTGCAACAAATGATCAAGGCACCACAGAATAAGTTTGGCAGCGCTTGGAGTGAAGCCCTTGGGGCAGGCATGAGAACAACCGGGGCTGGAGCCAGTGGTGGCTATCAAGGTATGGTTGGAAAAGCAACCGAGCAAGCAAGACTGGGAGAAATGGGTTATCAGAAGGCAATGTCTGAGGCGCTAGCAAGTGGTGATCAGAACAGAATTAATGCAGCACGAAGGACTAGACCAGGGGCATTTTCCAGATTGGCGGGTCGGCTCTATAAAAGCCAGTAGGCAGTAAATTATTTGTGGCCGCCGCCCCCACCACCGGCTCCAGCAGCACCTTGCATCTCCTTGAAAAATTGACCAAAAAAGCCACCAATAAAGCCAGTTACACCGCTAAACAGATAGCCCCACGCGTGGTCGACCACCCGATTGATTCGTCGGACAAAACCGGGGGCGGGAAACATGGGAACATAATAGTCTTCACCAGTAATGTCGTCGTGCTTTTTTCGCTTGATGAGGCCCCAAAACAAGTCAACACCACACATCTCCCGCTTCATTTTTTCCGCTTCGACTTTATCAATTAAACCTGACTCTTTAAAGTATTCTATTTCATCCTCAATGCCCCATTTGTCCTTGGTAATCCGTCGCTGGCCGGTCACCTTATTTATTTCGGAGTCATAAAACCGCATGTGAGGAATTTTGCTTCCCTCCATTTTTTCAAAATGGGGCAGAAATCTTTGAAAAAGACTCTGGCGCATCTCGGCCATTAAATACCCCCGAACAAATCGGGGCATGGCATCCCGCCAGCGGTTATCAACGTTCTCCAGCACCTTCTGCAGCTCATCAAGATTTTTGGGGGTAGGATCATTCAACAGTCCGCCGGGGGCGATGAGGGCTTTCCTTGTCGCATCAGACTTGACCAGTTGATCAATATAAACCGAGTATTTGGTTTCAATATCCTTCCAGTTGATATTTTTAATGTCGTCAATTGTCAATTTCCTAAGGCCCCAATCAGGCGTATTTTTTTTAACATCCCACCCTTTCTTGCCCTGAGCTTCATATGAGCCCTTGAGGGCAAAATCAGTTAGGAAGTCATGGGGGCCGCCATTGGCGCCATACATCACCTGGTCTGCCAATTGAGGAAAAAAGTTTCTGGTCTTCTCCTGACCAAGGGCCTCCCAGGCCCGGAAGAGCCGACGCCACCAAAATTTTCCATCACCTTCATAACTGTAAATTTCATGGGCAGCTTTCTCGCCCCAGGTTGTCGCTCTGGCATCGGCTTCTGAATCTCGACCATAGCCCCCATAATCACCATTAGTTTTCTTCCACACAACTCTGTCTCGAGAAGATTTCAGCCCGGTTAAAGCCCAAACCCGGTCGGCCATGCGGACAAAAAGTTTACTGCGGTCCTCGGAGAGATGATATTTCTCGGCAAGTTGCCTGGCAATTTCATCTTTAATCTCGCGCCGCCTTCTGGCTGGACTTTCGCCAGTAAATCTCTTTGGGGCCATGTACTCCACGTGTCGACCATCAAGTTCCACTAGGGCCTCCCGGACGGCGGCAATATAGTGGTTGTCTTTTTTATCGCGACCACCGACAACATTTTCAAAGGCATCTTCAGCATCTTTCTGGGCATCGCGCATGTTCTCTGGACCACCGGAAGAATCATAAATATAGTTAGCGAGGTAGTTCTGTTTCCAACCGCCAATCCAGCCTCGAACTTCGGGTGGCAACTGACGTAAGGCCTGAAGCAGCTCATTATATTCCCGGAACCATTGCATATCGGTGGGGCTGATATCCGCCCGATCAATCCGCTCAATCTTTTTGGTCGCCCAGTCCATGCAATAGGCAACATAGGCATCCTGTGACTCATTGCCACCTCGCTGTCTTGGCCGGTCGATAGTCATACCCAGCATTTGCATCCGCATATTGGCTGCGGAAAGTTCATCGTCCGAGGACTCCATGGCAATAGACCGTCGAATAGCCTCGACTTCTGACAGTCGGGCATCACGAACTTCCTGGGGAATATTGGCCTCAAAGATGGCCTTATATTGGGCTTTGAGAAAATAGTGTTGTATGCCGGCTTGGCGTTTTTTGGCCTCACCAGACAGGACGTCGTCTTCTTCCTGGTCACGCGCCTGATTTAGGGCGGTCATTATAGCTTCTTGGGCCTGGGCATATTGACCGGCTTGCATATCTCGTTCATACCGCCGCAAGGTCTCCTCTTCTCTTGTCAGATTGGCTCGACTGACAGCAGCATCTCGTTCCGCTTCAAGTTGTCTTAATTCCTGGATTTCCGCAGCATCTTCGGTTTTTTCGAGCTCTTCAATTCTCTGGACAATACCAAGAAAGGTCTCCGGGATTCTGATCACCACTGGTCTTCTGGGAGCTTCTCCTGGTTCATTGACCTCAACCCCTGCTGATCTGGCATTTTCCATCTGTCTGGCAACTTCGGCCTCGGCTTCTCGTAAATCAGCTTTTGCCTTTTCGCGACGGGAACTATCCAGCAGACTTTGCAGCTCGATGCGCAGTTGAGCTTCCCGTTCCTGAGCCTTTTGAAGTCTTTGAGCAGCAGTTTCCTGAGGATGGCGGTCAACAACTGATCGTAATCTTTCTGATAGCCTTCTACCTCGGGGCGCTTGTTCTCGTCGTTCTCGTGTTCTTCGATTATCGCCCTGTCCACGCTCACGGTTGGCCTGGTTCCTTTGCTCCCGATTCTCTCGCCGGCCCTGATTTTGATCGTTTAGATCCTGTTCGGTTCTGGCCATAGCCTAATTGTACTAAATTTCGCGGTTTTATGGTGCGGATTTGCTTTGACACTCCGGGCCGAGGTGCGAAATGGCAACAATATCATCATAGATGGAGTGGAGGTGACTCGGGAAACCAGAATTATTGGTAAAGGCGGAACAATGACCTTGAGCATCTCGAACTTCACCACTGTAGGTGCACATAAACTTCAGAAAATCACTGGGGTTGGTATAGGACAAACCCATTAAGCAAGACATTTGCTGGCAGATAGGACTGGTGGGGGGTAGCCTTTTATTGCAGCCTAGACCCTGGGCTTCATCACAGGGATGGCCCTGACTGTTAGCGCCGGACTCTTCAATCCAAAGAGCCATGATAAAAGCACCATTCCAATGATAGGTGTCAGCATATTGTTGGATAGCTTGCCAGCCATTAAGAATGTTTGGGTTGGGGGCAGTTTGGGAACAGCGAATGCCATAATTGGCGATGTCCGGGATTGCACTGGCGGACAGGCGACAGTTTTGATCACGATAGGGAATGCTGTAATGCAATGGTCCAGCAAGTGCAGGGTTGTCCATTCCACCAGGAGTGACCGATACCCCACCGAAATATTGTTGGCAGGCAAGAGTAACATTACCGATCTGCGTCCGAGCACTGGCACTTTCAGTGTCCTTATTGTTTGGTTGACCATCAGGATTGGCAACAACAGTGATGGTATTGGTAAGATCGGAGTCATTGTAGGAATCCTTAATAGCAAATGGTTGATAGTTAATAGTGATCGGCGAGTTAGGATCGATGGTGGTTGGATAGGGGGATGTTGGAGTTGGCGTGTCGCTTAATGGTGTGGAGTTTAAAGTCATTTGGTCAGTGATTGTTAGGTCCACCTTGGTTTTGGAGTTATTAGTGATTATGACTTTATAGGATACGGAGCTATTAGAATTGTCGCCCAGCGATTCTGGGACGACTGATTTTTCAACGGTAATCATACCTGTTTCAGAGGAAGCCGATGCCGGAGATAAAAAGGCACTGTTTCTAGTAAAGGTTGTTAAAAGGATCATACCACCCAGACCAATAAGTGCTCCAGGTATGGCTACCGCTGCTGCCGACGCCAGGCCGGAACCAGTTAAGAGGGAAGTAAAACCACCAAGGGCGGTGGACGCTCCACTGGCAATGCCAGCCCCAAAACTACCTAAGGAAGTGGTAGTCGTCATGAAGGAAGCCTCTACCCCAGAAAGCGTGCTGGCAGCAGAACCAAGTCCAGAAACAATATTGCCGATACCGCCGCCGACAAACCAACCCACGACACCTCCGACCAAAGTACCAACGACTGGAATAGGTATCAAGAAAGTGCCAGCAATGGCACCAGCCAAGGCTCCTCCACCGGCCCAGCCAGCAGCCATCAAGAAATGAATGAATTGGGACAGGAGTATAGCCGCCCCACTGGCCCCGACAGCAAGGGCTTCCCGGATTTGTTTGTTACCTAATAAACCAACGACAGCAATAGCCGCCGAAATTGGCCCACCAATTAGGGTGCCGGCTGCCTTGAGTGCCCCTCCTAAGGCACCGGATTTTACCTCCGACTTCACTTTTCCTTTGACAGCTTGGGTAGCAATGTTTTTTCCTTTTTGGACTCCACCGGCAGTTATCTTGGTGGTGGTTTGCCCGCCGGCATTTTGGAATCGGGCTGGGGTTTTATCGGTAGTAATCCCAAAAACTTTGCGTAACCTTGCGCCAAAGAGATTGAGTGGTTGAGGTTGACTGACAGCTCCGGCTGTCTCCAAGGCTCCTACTTCCAGTAACTCTGAACCCAGTATGTTGTCGCGGAGGCGGTCGATCGCACGACGGAAAGGAGAGCGATAGGAACCACGAAGCTGCTCGGCTGCCGCTTCAACCCTGACAGCTTCTGGGTGTCTTTGCTTAGCCTCAGGCTGGTTCTCCGGTAGTGGAGTCTCGGATGGAACTGAGGGTAATTGGGATTTTCCAACAGGTCCACCAGTGGGTTCTTTAACAGCCATCTGTCCACCCCTAGCCTGTTGCTGGCGTAGGAGAGAAATGGCTTTGTCCCGACTTAGATTGGAATCCTTGATCATCATATCCCTAACCATGTCGTCCTCTATGGAAGAAAGTTTGGTTTCGTCGGGTTGGCTAGTTTGCAAATCCTGGTCAGCTTCTGCAGCAAGAGCGGTTATCTCTTTGTGGATAAGAACACCAG
>CAZQWX010000026.1:0-2302 GCA_964597255.1 uncultured Gammaproteobacteria bacterium
GACCTATCAAGATCTTGACCCCGAGAAAGTTTTAGTTTTGCAAGTATATTCTGATGATGTACGAAGCCGTGGTGTTAAATATTGGGATCCAGTCACGTGTTTTGACAAAAAAAGATAAGATCTTATATCAACCTTGGGGAACAAATCTCCTGCCTTGGGAGTTTTTGCCACCGGTTTTCCCCAAGAAAAGTCCGTTAGTTTTTTGGGTTGGGAGCATTTGGGATAATGACCAACACCAGGGAAATCTGGAAGTTATCCGGGAACTACGCAAACAGTTATGGAAGCATCATATATTTTTTGTCCAAGTTCGCGTTCCTGATCAACTAAATATAAAACTCATGCGTTTTTCTCGAATCGCTCCGGCAGTTGCTGGCAACTGGCAGGCAAAGGTGAACTATCTTCCCTGCCGGATGTTTAAGAACATTTCATACGGCCAACTGGGGATCACCAACGTCCGCCGCTTTAAAGATCTCCTCGGAAAGTCATTCTTAGACGGAAGCACAGTAACTGAATTAGTTGAAAAGGCCTTATCAATGCCAGAAAAGAAATTCAAATCACAAGTTCTCGCCCAACAAGAAATAATCAAAACTCAAACATACATGCAAAAACTCCAGAATATTTTTACTGCCCTAGAAGAAATTTCCTGATACTTATGATCATCATAAAACTTGCTGGAGCTCTGGGTAATCAAATGTTTCAATATGCCGCTGGTCGTCGCTTGGCCAACAAACATGGAACAGAGCTGAAACTGGATATCACGGGCTATGACCATCAGGCAGTCATTGATACCAAGCGCAAGTTTATGCTGAATGTTTTTAATATCTCAGCTAAGTTTGCTAGTGATCGGGAAATTATCAGACTCAAAGGCAAACGCGGCAGTTTTTTGGAGCGAGTGGCCTATCTACGCTTACCAATCCTTCCTAATCGCGGGCACTATTTTTTTGAGAAGAGTCCGCATGTTTTTTACAACGAGGTTCTGAAGCTACCAGACAATGCCTACCTTGAGGGTTGGTTCCAAATGGAAAAATATTTTGAAGACATCGCTGACGATATCAGGAAAGAGTTTACATACAAAAGAATGCCTGCAGGTCGAAATAAAAAAACCCTTGCCCATATATATTCTGTCAATAGTGTGTCTATCCATGTCCGGCGAGGGGACTATGTGACCAATCCTTTTGCTAACAAAGAACATGGTGTCTTGTCAAGTCAATATTTTCTCTCAGCGATTAAACTCATTCACAAAAAAACATCTCATCCGACATTGTTTGTTTTTGCCGAGTTTCCTGAAGATTTTCACTGGATCAAAGAAAATATTGCTCCCAAAGGGACAAAAATGGTCTTCGTTACAGGCAATGATACCTGGCATGGCCATGAGGACCTGCGTCTCATGGCAGCTTGCAAGCACAACATTATTGCCAATAGTTCCTTCTCTTGGTGGGCAGCCTGGCTCAATTCAAACAAAAAGAAACTCGTACTGACTCCGAAGAAATGGTTTAATGATCCCAACATTGATACCAGCAACCGGATACCGAAGGGTTGGCAGCGAATATGATAAAACCTCAAGTCACCGTTCTGATGGCCGTTTATAACGGCGAGAAATATCTCCGGGAGGCGATTGACAGTATCCTTCGCCAGTCGTTCATAGACTTCGAGTTCTTAATCATTGACGACGGATCGACGGACACCACACCCAAAATACTAGCAGCATACCAAGACAAGAGAATCAGGTTATACACCAACTCCAAAAACCTTGGTCTAATCCTCTCATTGAACAGGGGACTTAGTCTGGCGAGAGGCACATATCTTGCCAGAATGGATGCCGATGATGTGTCATCGCCGGACAGACTGAAGAAACAAGTAGCTTATATGGAGACCCATCATAATGTCGGTGTTTGCGGCACGTGGCTGAGTTTTTTCACCAGAATTCCTGGGATTGGCAGTAAATATTGTCCTACCGGCAGTTCCGATCACATCGAAGTCAGCTTAGTGTTTGAAAACGTTGTCCAACACCCAACGGTGATTGTCAGAACTGATGTCCTGCGGAAAAACAAACTGACCTATCCAATAACCTTTCCTCATGCAGAAGATTATGGTTTGTGGACTAAGTTGATCGGCAAAACTAAGTTCGCCATTATTCCGAAAATTCTTTTGCATTATCGTCTGCACAATGCCCAAATCGGCCAGACGAAGAGTTCTATTCAAACGGCATCGGTGGCCAAGATCCATAAAATAATTCTGGACAAGGTTGGCGTCAATTACAGTAAAAGAGATCTATCTCTCCATGAACAAATCTGTTTTGGCC
>CAZQWX010000027.1:0-7121 GCA_964597255.1 uncultured Gammaproteobacteria bacterium
GATTTTTCCCTCTTCCATGAGTTTAAGCCCGGCGGTAAAAGTAAACGGCTTGGTCAGTGAGGCGATATCAAAAATGAAATCCGATTTTACTTCGACAGATCCTGGATCTTGGTATTTCGTTGTCCCAAAGGCTTGGAGATATAAAGTTTTCTCACCATCACCGATTAGAACTACTGCACCAGGAAAAACTTTTTTTTCAATTGCGCTGTTTATTAGCTGGTTAATTTTTTCGTCCATCAAGCAATTCCTTAACTATTTTTGGTTCGTTCCAGGGGACTTCCTGACCAGCAATATTCATGGACCGTTGATGGCCTACACCAGTAATGATTACAACATCACCAGGCCTGGCCATGGCCAAAGCTTTCTTGATCGCTTCCTGGCGGTCACTGACCACTTCATAGTCCTTATAGCCAGTGTCTATCAGTCCAGATTCCAGTTGAGTCAGGATATCTGTAGGATTTTCGGAGTAGGTGTCCTCGTGGGTAAGGAAAATGTAATCGTCATTCAAAGCGGCAATCTTGGCCATAATCGGCCGCTTGGCTTTATCTCGGTTACCGGTGGCTCCGAAGACGTGAATTAGTTTTTTGCCTAGTCCTTTGGCTACTGGTAGAACTTTCTCAAAGGCTTGGGGAGTATGAGCGAAATCAACAATAATGGTAAAGGGGGTTTGAACAACTATTTCTAGCCTGCCCGCTGGTGGTTCAAAACTGGCAACGGCTTTTTTGATTATTAATTCAGATATATTGAATGACCTGGCAACAGCTGCAGCTGCAAGAATATTAGATTTATTGAAGTCACCAAGGAGTTTAGTTTTGAAGTCATAGCCAGCCCAATCGGAAAGACTGTAGGAGATTAATTTTTGACTGGTAATTTTTGATTGAAGATATGTAAAAGAGGGATCGTCACCATTGGCCACAATCGTTCGGCAACCAAGAAGAAAATTAATCTTGGTATCGCGATACTTCTCAAAAGTGCCGTGATAGTCCAGATGTTCGTTATTGGCAATATTGGTCAAAACCCCAATGGTAAACGGTACACCCCAAACCCGCAGTTGGTCAAAGCCGATAGATGTCACTTCAATAACGGCATGGGTGCAGCCCCGATCCAGACATTGACGCAAAAACCGATGGACCCAGCCCCGACCTTGGGTGGTGGTATGAGCTGACCCTAGAGTTGAGGAAATACCGGTTTTAATGCCAGCTGTAGTGAGAATGTGGTAGATCAAGCTAGTAGTAGTGGTTTTTCCGTCAGTACCAGTGACGCCAATCACGGTCAGGTGTTTGACCGGAAAACGATAGAGCACTTGTTCACGGACGGCCTCGAGAAGGTGTTTGAACCGACGGAGATTGCGTAGCGTATACATGCTTCATTTTACCATTTTTCTGGCGCAATACCGTAGTATGCACTTCGTTCATCTCTGTCATTGCGGAGCAATGCCATAGTAGTTAATTAAATCTTTGATGATGGCGAAGAAAATTGGCCCGGCAGTGTCCGAACCCCAAGGTCGAACTTCTGGTGAATCAAGTTTGACAAAAATCACATAGCGAGGTTTTTCAGCAGGAAAGAAGCCTTCCAGGGAACCAACAGTACCGGTAGCCGCATATTTTCCGCCGACGGCAATTTGCGCTGTACCGCTTTTGGCGGCAATGCGAAACGATGCCAATTCAGGAATGCGGTCCTTGGGAAAATGCTCCGGGCTTTCGTCGGCCACATGGACCATCATTTCTGCCACGGTTTGGGCGGTAGTTGTCGAGATAATCCGCGGACCCAAGGGATGGGGAATCTTAATCGTTTTGCCATCCCGGACGACACTGTCAACCACAAAAGGTGTGACCAACCTCCCCCCGTTAGCGATGGTGGATATCGCCCGGACCATTTGCAAGGATGTGGCCACAATCCCCTGGCCAAAAGTCATGGTTGCTTGGTCAATGAGCCGATAATTATTAAAGTTGCGTAGCTGACCACTGACTTCCCCTTCCAGATCGACTCCGGTGGGTTGACTAAAACCAAACTTGGTCAAATAGGAATATAACAGCGGAAAACCGAGCTGTTTGCCGACAAAAACCATGCCAGTATTGTCGGAATTAACCAAAATGTTAGTCATGGTGGTGTTGGGATGATACTGATTATCAAACGTGTGGATGAGAATGCCACTGACCTCTGCCGGCCCGGTACACAGTGTACACTGGGTTTCCGGCGTCACCTTGCCCTCGTTGATTGCCGCTGCCATAACCATGGGCTTCATAATTGACCCCGGCTCATACAAATCAGAGATGGCCGGGTCTTTATAGGACGAGGTAGAATAATAGGCAAAATTGGCGGGGTCAAAAGCAGGAAAACTGGCCAGAGCAATAATGGCACCGGTGTTTGGATCGGCCACAATGGCAGTTCCACCACTGGCCTGCCAGTCAGAGATGCCTTTGACCAGCTCTGCCTCGACGAAACGTTGCACTGCCCGGTCAATGGTGGTCTGGAGGTCACTGCCGTCTTGCTTAGCAATCCGGGTTTCCTCCCCAATGGCAATGGGCCGGCCAAAAGCGTCTTTTTCCAACCGGATTTCTCCAGATTGGCCCGCTAGCTCACGCTGATAATAACCCTCCAAACCAAAATAGCCAGCGGGGTTGCCATTAGCATCGGAACCGACAAAACCCAAGAGGTGAGCGGCGGCTGAGGCTTCTGGATAGTCCCGGGCCGTCTCATCCTCAAAACCAAGACCAGGAATATTCAGGCCAGTAATTTGCTTTTGTTGGTCATCGCTGAGAAAGTGCGCCAAATTAAGCCAAACCGCGCCCGAGGTATTTAATCTGGTGAGTAGCGCTTGGTTTAAGTTATCTTGAGTGTCTTTAAGAAATTTGGCCTGGTCGTCAGGGCTGATCTGAGCTCCGGGAGTGGCGACCAATGGTACACCGACAGCCAAAATTGGTGCCAATTTATCAGCTACGTACTGGTGATCGGTTGGGAGTTTTGGCAACTGGGCATAAAGTAAGTGGGTATTTTTATCCGCCACCAAAACGCTGCCGTCGCTGGCCTTAATTTCGCCCCGGCGGGCAGGAATTTCTAAGGCAGAGTAATGCTCCTGATCAGCCTCAGAGGACAGCCGGCCATTTTCAATGATTTGCCAATAGGCCAAGCGAATAAAAATGACAACGAAGGCAATTAAAAAAATTGTCCCTAATACATGAACTTTAGCAGTAAAATTCATCGAAGAACTTGGGACAAATTGCTTGTCTCCAAAGCCACATCGGGAGAAGTTTTCAGGAAGCTGACTTGACTAGTAGGAACGAAACCGGCTGCTTGGGCTTGAGAAAAAATGAGGCTTAGCGACTCGCGGTCTCGGATTTGCGCCGCAAGAGTGTTGTTCTGAGTAGAGAGTGCGGTGATTTGACTATCAAGTTTACTCAGTTGATCCGAGGATTCAATCAGCCTATTAGCCAGAGCCACTCGGGTGACGGCCAAAACTGCAACCAGAAAGACCAGCAAAGCAATAAACCGATCAGAAAACCGTTCGCGTTTGATGTGCTCCTCAACCACAAGTTTTTGCAATGTCGATCACCGCTGCCTTCAGTTAGTTATTAGTAATTAGGTATTGGCTAGCAATTTTTCTGCGGCCCGCAGTTTCCCACTGCGTGCTCGCGGATTAGTGTGTATTTCCTCGTCTGTTGGTATGACCGGTTTGTCAGTAATAATTTTTAAGGCCATACTACTTTTGTAAAAATCCTTGACGATTCGATCCTCCAAGGAATGGAAACTGATGACGACTAACCTGCCCTGTGGCGCCAGCAGTTCGACTGCTTGGGCCAGAGCTGTTGCCAGATTGTCCAGTTCGTCATTAACCGCAATTCGCAACGCTTGAAAGACTCTGGTGGCCGGATGAGTCCGGTCACCTTGACTGCGGCGGCTGACAGACACAATTAGTTCTGCAAGTTGATCCACGGTGTTGATTCTTCCCTTTTCTCGCTGTTCTACAATCGCTTTGGCTATTCTTCTGCTATCTCGTTCCTCCCCGAATTGCCAGAAAAGATGGGATAACTCCCTTTCTGAACCAGCATTGACTAAATCAGCAGCAGTAACCGTTTGGGTAATTGGGTCCATGCGCATATCCAGCTTCGCTTCCCTTTTGAAACTGAATCCGCGATAGTCGGTTTCCAGCTGATGACTGGAAACACCCAAATCAAACAGAATCCCCGCAACCGAGCCAAAGCCAGTGTCTGTCACCAGGTCTTTTAAATGTGCAAAGTTGCCGTGCTTTAAAACCAATTTCCGATCTGTTATCTCCGGATCCAATCTTTCTTTCACTTGTTGTATCGCCTCTGGATCTTGATCAATTCCCAAAACCAGTCCACCTTTGCCTAATATTGCCTTCGTATGTCCCCCTCCGCCCAACGTGCAATCAATATATTTTTCTCCACGCTTCACATCCAGGTAGTTGATCGTCTCTTTCGGCAAAACCGAAATGTGATAGTCAGCCATCTAACCCCTTCTTTATTTTTTCCCACTCAGACTGATCCCAAATTTCGAAATGATCGCCCGCACCCACGACCACCAAATCGGCGGTGATGCCAGCATAACGGCGCAGGTTTTCCGGAATTACAAAACGACCCTGATCATCAAAATCCACTTCTTGAGCTTCAGCATAAATCCGGCGTCGGACATTTCTGCCCTCTACACTGGAAAGTGGCTTAACCAACTCTAGATCACCTATTTTTTCCCACTCCGGCAGGGAAAAGCCAAAAAGACACTTATCAAAACCGGTCGTAACGATGGCTCGATCACTACCCAAGGCGCTTCGGATCTTAGCTGGCAAAACCATCTGCCAATTGCCCAAAATCTTAGGTGTAAATGTGCCCAGAAACATGCTAGTTTCTACTAATTAGATCTAACTGGTACTAGTATTGCGTGTTTTTCACAGGATGTCAAGAGGGAACCGAAGCTAGAACCAGGGTGTGAAAAATTGCTGACTTAAGTTTGAAGACTAGCTTAGATCGAGGGTTTTGGTCCAGGTGAACTTGTCTCCGGAAGTGGTCGTAAAGTCCAGTTCAACATCGACTGAGGTCACACCTTCGTGGCGCACACAGCTGGAGGTGGAACAGGTGCCAAGATCAATAGTTCGGGTAAAGGTAGTCGCACCGTTGACTGCCACCGGATTAGTAGATAGGGCTCCTTGGGTGCCTTTGTTGGTGGTTTGGTATTGAATCACATAGTCGACAGTGCTTACTATCCCGGCAGGAATATTGGAGACACTAATGGTGACGTTATCCAGACTGTTGGCACTCTTGCCCTTTTTGGCGGTAACTATGAGGTCCTGAACCCATTGCGGCTGACTAGCCAAATCGACCTGCTTAATTTGGGACTGGGAACTAGCTGTGGTTGTCGGTGTAACTGGTTTGACTTGGGACTTTTGCCAGATGAGGAAACCAACAATGGCAACCAAAAGAATAACAACACCAACAACAATTACGGGCAGGTTTTTCTTCATGTCAGTTTCTCTGAAAAATACTCATTTAGTCTAGCAATATTAATCCGCTCTTGTCCAGTGGTGTCCCGGTCGCGCACTGTCACAGTATCATCTTCCAAGGTTTGGAAGTCTACCGTGACACACCAGGGTGTCCCAACCTCATCCTGGGCCAGATATCTTTTTCCGATGTTACCACGATCATCCCAAGCTACCATGAAATTCTGCTTAAGGTGATGGCAGATGTCTTTTGCTTTGCTGACTAATGCATCTTTATTGGCCAGCAGTGGAAACACGGCAACTTTATACGGTGCTAATTTGGGATGTAACTTCAGAACCACTCGTTTTTCGTCTTCAACATAGTTGTCGACAAGAAGAAACATCAATGGTCGATCAACCCCAGATGAGGTTTCAATATCCCATGGAATATAGCTTTCGCCAGAAATGGGATCTTTATAGCTCATATCAACTCCGCTGAACTTCTGGTGCCGCGACAGATCCCAATCACCACGATGATGAATACCCATCATTTCTTCCCAACCCCAAGGTGCTTCATATTCAATATCGGTGGCCGCTTTGGCATAGTGGGCCCGTTCATCGGGGCGATGGTCACGAAACCGCAACTTTTTGGGATTAAATCCTATTTTAATGTGCCAATCCATCCGATTGTTCTTCCAATACTCAAACCAGTCCATAGCTTCTTTCTCATCTGGCCGAACATAGAATTGGACTTCCATTTGTTCAAATTCCCGACTGCGGAAGATAAAATTTCCTGGAGTAATTTCATTGCGGAAGGCCCGACCCATTTGGGCGACCCCAAAAGGAATTCGGACCCGGGTTGAGTCAATAATGTTTTTGAAATTGACGTGCACTCCGGCAGTAATCTCCCCACGAAGGTAGAGGTTAGTTTTGTCCCCTTCAATAACGCCAACCTGGGCGTTAACCAAGGTACTGAATCTCTTAGGGTCAGTCCAGACAACTTCACCTTCGCCGGATTTGCGATGTTGTTCTTCGTGCTTTTTTTTCTCCTCTTCTTTATCCACCCGCAGTCTGATGTGACAAATCTTGCACTCAACCAGAGTGTCAGCAAACGATTCCACATGACCACTGGCTTCCCACACTCGGGGATTCATCATGATAGCGGCATCAACGCCAACCACATCATCTCGTTTGGCAACCATGTCATCCCACCACCAGTCTTTAAGATTTTTCTTTAACAGCGATCCAACTGGACCATAATCCCACGTTCCACCCAATCCCCCATAGATCTCGCTCCCTGGGAAAACAAATCCCCGGCGCTTACACAAACTGACAATTTTCTCCATCAAGTCCATATGTTTAGCATAACAGTTTTTGCCACAAAAAAACTCGCCACCTCAAGGGACGAGTTCAATCGTGTTTCCACCCTTATTACTTCTTAATTTTTTTGTAGCTCGGACATGCCCTTGTCGTCAACGCTACTATTTAGCTGTGGTTATTGTAGCAGGCTTGTCAAATTTCCTCAAGAAACTTTTTACTTTTGACCTTGCGTTCAATAATGTCTTCAACAAAACCGGTGACGCCGGATTTTGGGTAGTCGCCGTGGGGCAGATAGCCTAGTTCCCAAACAGTTTGAACAACAAACTCTTTGATTTTGTGATCATCAAGCTGAGTGTCTAAAAGAGTAATT
>CAZQWX010000028.1:0-3395 GCA_964597255.1 uncultured Gammaproteobacteria bacterium
AGTTGCTGGTCACAAGCCCATTCCAAAATAACGGCCACATTAACGTTTGGGTTAAAGGCATAGCAGAAAACGATGCGGGTGTGTTTTTATCTAATGGCTCAAACAGACCGTCCCTGCGAACTAAGACAACCGCCAAAGTGCAGTGGAACACAGGTCACGCTGAAGCAGGTGTGCTTATAGGCGACCATTGGACTGCAGAAAGCGTCTATAAGTCACCAGAACTCAAGGACATTATTCAAGAGATTATTGACCGCCCCGGTTGGGCAGGAAGCAAACTCGGACTTGTACTGGAGAACTACAACTCCGGACATGGAAATACAAAATACATTTGGGACTACAATCAAGATTCAGGTAAATACGCTCCTCGATTGCTTATAGCCTGGACAAGAGAACGCAGAGTAACCACCAGAGACAAAGATGTAGAGACTTTCAACAAGGCTAACTACCCCGAATTCATCATTGTCCACCATTCAGCCACTCCTCGAGATACCACCCGTTTTGAAACGATTAAGAAGGCTCATATCGGCTTTGGCTGGGATGACATCGGGTACCACAAATGGATAGCCGGAGCTTTGGATGGAGACGGAGTTTTAATTCTCGGCCGCTCAGACAACGTAATCGGCGCTCATACCGACAGCAACAAAATGAATTATCGTTCCATAGGTGTCGTGCTGTGCGGTAATTTCTACAATTCTGAAACCCCTACCACAGCTCAACTAACAACCTTGCAAAAAGTTCTGGATGATTTGCGCCTTGAGAAAGGCATTCCCAGAGAAAGAGTTATTGGACATACCGAAGTTCCTGAATCCGCTACCAACTGTCCCGGAAACGCCCTCTTGCCCTATGTCCAGAGATATAGAGCGACCGGAAGTTTGCAATAAAACATATGCAATTACAAGAATTTAGACAAGACTTAAACGCCAGAATGACCGCCTCAAAAATAAGCGGTTTCTGGAAAGATGCGGATAAAGACCGTTGGATTAATAAAGCGGTTGTACGAGCATGTAACTATGCCCGCTGGAAATTCTTAAGTAAGCATGCCAGTCAACTTACAGAATTAAATCCAGACGGCTCAGGAAAAGAGTCGTACTTTCTACCCTTCGACTTTAAGCCAGGCGGCATGGTTTTTCTCTCTGTTGATGGCGAGGAATACCACAAGGCTACAGAAAACCAATATCTCAGCCGGAAGTCTGATAACAAGATTGCTCCTACTTTTCATCCTTCACTCGACATAGTCCATCCATCCCTTCATACCGACTGGCGATGGCAAAAAATCTACGCCGTGATTGGAGATCAGTATTTTATTGACCCTCCAGCTGATGTTGCTGGTAAAGTCATCGATCTTTTTTACAAACGACGACCAGTTCGGATGGTTGAAGAAACTGACGAGCCAATTACTCCTGAAGAAATGGATGAACCTATTTTGAAAATGGCTTTGGCGACTTCTCTGGCAAAAGAACCGGGAAGGAAAAATGAAGCTGAAAAAGAAGTTATTGAAGCTCATGCCTTATTACAACAAACCAAAGATCGCGAGGACGAGGAACCATCGGCCGTCTTTGTGGGACAGGCAAAAAGTACCCGATGGTCATAAATATATGAACGCATACAGACTACAAGGATTTCGAGGTGGAATAGCCGATGACCCATTTCAAGGGGTTCGGGAGGCTTTTCGTTTCGGCTATGGCCTAAATATCCGGGGTGAAGAAAACACCCTTAAGTGCAACCAACGATTAAAAGAAGACTTTGGCAGCGACACTATCATCACGGACCTCATTCTCTTCTATGTTCCGGCTTCAAATGGTAATTTGTACGGATTTGGCGATACAGGCAAGATTTATAGAAAAGCCGGTGGGGCTAGTGCTTGGGAACTAGTCTACACAGACTCAAACGGCAAAATCACCGGAGCAGCTGAGTACACCAATAATGATGGCAGTGACAGCTACGTACCCTACCTCTATTGGGCAACCGAAACAAAAGTCAGTCGAATTAAACTTTCTGGAACCTGGCCCACAGACGTTGAACATGACTGGCAAACTCTCGATGGCGATCCCTCCTGGCATACGATGGCCGAGGCCTTAGGAGTTCTCCTTATTTGTGACAGCAAAGACTTGGCGATGGTTGATTACGAAGGAGGATTTAACCTAGATGCCATTGACCTGCCTCGAGGCCACAGAAACAAATGCTTGCTTGGACTGGATCAGCTGGTGGTGTTCGGCTCCACTAAAGGCGACAAAGTTGAAGAAGGCTGGCTCTGGACTTGGGACAAGATTCAACCCTCTTGGATTCAAAGAAGAATGGTGGCTGAGCGCGGGATTAATGCTTTGCTCCAAGGCGAGTTCTTGATGATCCAGGCAGGAGTGCGTGGTGGTTTGTATTTCTGGGATACCTCAAGTCTTCTACGAATCAAAAAACTACCAGGTGAATTTGCCTGGGTTAATCCAGGTGGAGTCACTGTCATGGGTGGACTACCACTTCTGGGAGTCAATGGCAGTAATAAATGTGGCATTTACTCTTACGGCCGCCTAAACAAAAACGAACCTTATGCTCTAAACCTTGAGTATATCCCCTCACACGGCAAGATGGAAAACGTCCTTATAGGAGCTCTGACGATGTATGAAGACAAAATCTACTGCTCCTGGAAAGACGGAACCACATTTGGCACAGATGTGATTGACCCAGACAACAAAGCAGAAGCTCGTTATGAGGGTTTGGTATTTGATGGTGGCGAATCATTTACACAAAAGGGATTCAGACACATCAAGCTTGTCACAAAACCCCTTCCTAAAGATTGCAATATAGAAGTTTTTTACAAAGTAAATCAACAAGCAGAGTGGCAACTAGCCACCATGCAGGACGGCTCAGAACTCTTTGATCAAGAAGGAAGATCCAAGGCAATTTTCACTATCGAAACCGGCGGAAACGAAGATGACCCTGGCACAGGAGAGGAATATGAATTGGCAATGAATCTACATCCTAACGGCAACGATACACCGGAAGTTATTTCAGCAACAACGTATTTCGAACCATTAGGAGTTCTATAAACCTATGTTGACCAAAGATATTAAAAAGATATTAAAAAACAGGGAGGTTGAAGATCAACCATTTCCTGAGGTGGTGCCCCATACTCACAATGGTGTTGACTCTCCTGCTCTTGGTGCAAACACTGTCGACAGCGTCAACATTAAACCAGGAGCTGTGGGAGACAACGAGCTGGACGACTTCTCCGTTACTGAACAAAAGCTGGCTGATGCCGCAGTGGCCACGCAAAAGATAAAAGATGATGCCATTACGGCAGCCAAGGTATATAAAGCGGGCTCTGTTATCACGGTTTCAGCTCAAATTGCAGAAGCCATCATTTTGACTGCTCACATTGGTACCGCCCAGATTACCAATAC
>CAZQWX010000029.1:0-3631 GCA_964597255.1 uncultured Gammaproteobacteria bacterium
GGCCTGAAAGGCACCTTGGGCGTCGGAAGAAGCGACCTGCTCGTCAATGTTAGAGAAAATGATAACTTGTTGAGCCGGTTGGGCGGTCTTACCGGAGACAGTGGCGACATCGTCAGCAGTGGAGGAATAGTTAGCTGGTTGATCCAGGGAAATTAAGGCTGAGGTGGCCGTGGTAGGAGTTTTGTGATCGGTTGCGGGGGCAAAGGTTGAGTTCTTCGACTTGCCATCAAGACTTGGGAGAAATTTAGCCGCGCCGAAATAGATCCCTGCCAGAGTGACACCCACTGCCAGGCCGATGACAATAGTGATAAGCTTTTCTTTATCCATAAAACGTAACTGTAAAAGCTTGCGGTCCTCGTCCGCCAGCTGGCGGATTGCGGGCCTAGATTTTTTCTTTATCCATGGGGCGTGCCGATTCTATGACATAGTTTCATATCTTGTCAAGAAAATGAGGATAGAGTAAAGTCAGGCATATGGAGATTGTCTCTCTTGGTCAGTCTAGTTTTCGAATTAAAGGGAAGAGTGCGACGGTGGTAACCGATCCCTATGACGGGGCGATGTTGGGCATGAAGTTTCCGAAAGTAGACGGGGTGGATATTGTGACGATTTCTCATAATCATGGTGACCACAACCACGTAGCGTCGCTGGGGCTGACAGTGTTGTCGGGTAGTGAGAACAATACTTTTGTGGTCAACGGGCCGGGAGAATATGAAGTGAAAGGTGTAACTGTGGTCGGAATAGCAACATTCCATGACGCCTCATCCGGATCAGAACGGGGAGAGAATACGGTTTATAATCTGACGATTGATGGAGTCAGAGTTTGTCACCTGGGCGATCTGGGACATAAGTTGACTGATAGTCAGGTGGAAGAAATTGGGAATGTTGATATTTTATTAGTCCCAGTGGGCGGGTTTTATACTATTGATGCTAAGACGGCAGCTGAGGTGGTGGCGCAACTTGAGCCAAGGATTGTGGTACCGATGCATTATAAGCGCGCTGGAAATGCCAATAAGGTGCTTGATGTGTTGACTCCACTGTTGGATTTCTTGTCACAGATGGGTTGTGAGGGTTTAGCTCCTGTCCCGAAGTTTACTACCTCGTTGGATAAACTGCCGGAAGCCACGACAGTAGTAGCACTGGAGTAAGTTAAAATTTAAAAGTTAAAAGGCAAAATTGCAATGCAAAATTAAAAATTTTGGACTTCTAAATTGTACTTTTAACTTCTAATTTTTGATTTTTGATTTGCTTTTATGGCACAGGTTAAGATTCCGCCGCACAGTTTGGAAGCCGAACAGTCAGTTCTCGGAGCTATTTTGATTGATAAGGATGCTATTGTCGAAGTGGCTGGTTTTCTACGGCCAGACCATTTTTATGAAGACCGGCATGGGGAAATCTTCTCGGCCATGTTATCACTGTATGAAGAACGCAAACCGATTGACCTGTTAACATTGACAGAACAACTCAAGGTTGCCAAGAAATATAAAGACGTTGGCGGGTCAGCGTATTTGACAGAACTGACGGGTGCGGTACCAACATCGGCGCATGTTGAGGAGTATGGCCGGATTATTCGGGAAATGGCGGCCAAACGACGGCTGATCGGTGCGGCGGCGGAAATTACGGAAACGTCTTTTGATTCTGGCAGGAATCTGAAGGAAGTCTTGGATCAAGCAGAAAGTCAGATCTTTGCAATCTCCCAAGAAAGTCTGGCGCGCAACTTTGTGGCGATGAAGGATGTCTTGGCGCAAAGTTTTGACCGGCTGGACGAAATTCAAAAACGGGGCACCGGGATGCGAGGCATTCCAACAGGCTACAAGGATTTGGATGATGTCCTGGCGGGAATGCAGGATTCGAATTTACTGATTTTGGCTTCCCGGCCGGGTATCGGCAAGACGACAATATGTCTTAATATCGCCCTCCATGTAGCAGTTAAGGAAAAGTTGTCAGTGGGGATTTTCTCGCTGGAGATGAGCGTCGAGGAATTGGGCGACCGACTTTTGGTCATGCAATCGGGTATCGATTCTTGGAAACTGAAAACCGGAAAATTGGATGACGCAGATTTTGATGCCTTGCAAGAGGCGATGGGAGTGTTGGCCGAGGCACCGATTTATATTGATGACACGCCAGGTATGTCGGTGATGGAGATGCGGACCAAAGCGCGGCGGCTGCAGATGGAAAAAGGGCTAGATATGATCGTGGTAGATTATTTGCAACTCATGGATTCGGGACGCCATTTTGATAATCGGGTCCAAGAAGTAGCCATCATCTCCCAGTCTTTGAAGAATTTGGCTCGTGAGTTGCGACTACCAGTTTTGGTGGCGGCGCAGTTGAACAGGCAAGTGGAAGCAAGGGGAACCAAGAAGCCACAATTAGCGGATTTACGGGAGAGTGGCTCAATTGAGCAAGATGCCGATATTGTCATGTTTCTCTATCGGCCCGAAGAAAACAAAGATATGGCGCCGTCGGATAAGATCCCGACCACATTATCGATTGATAAACACCGCTCCGGAGCGCTCAAGGAAATTCCGTTTATGTTCCACTCGTCCAAATTGCAGTTTAAACTGATGGCGAAAGGAAGTTGATATGAAATCGACACTTGGGCATGTTTATTTATACGTTTCTAACCTGGAAGCCTCCTATAAATTCTATAAGCCTCTCCTAGGGTTTTTAGATTACAAGGAGATTTTTAGGACCGATTGGGGTTTCGCATTTATCAGTGGAGACACAAGTGTTTGGTTTCAACAGGCTCCGGAAGATCACTTGAAAGATGGTTATCACCGACGCCGGGTGGGTTTAAATCACTTGGCTTTCAAAGTGAATTCTAAAGATGAAGTTGATAGATTTTGTGATGCCTTTCTGACGTCGAAAAAAATTAAAACTATGTATGAGACACCAAAAGATTTCTCGGAATATGTTGACGGTTATTATGCTGTGTTTTTTGAAGATCCGGATAAAATTAAATTAGAAGTAGCCTATTATCCGTAAATGAGCTGCTTTTGACTTCTGTGGTGTTGGAAGGGAAGTGGAAGAGGTTTAACTAGTATAGGTCTTGTGCCGAAGGAGGGACTCGAACCCTCAAGGACAATTACGTCCACAGGTTTTTGAGACCTGCGCGTATACCATTCCGCCACTTCGGCGAGTTTCTTCTGGAATTATAACATCTTGGTTGGTACAATCTGAAGGTCATGGATCGAGCAGAAGCCGCTAAGGAAGTTTTGGATGCCTTGGACCTGTTGAAGGTCACCTATGGTGATGTGCGGGTGATCAGAAGCTGGCATGAGCATATCGCGACTAAGGATGGGGTAGTGGAGGCAGTGGAGACTAATGATTCTTTGGGGTATGGTGTCCGGGTGATTAAGAATGGCCGGTGGGGATTTGCCGCCAGTAATGATTTGACCAGAGAAGGAATTTACCGAACGGCAAAGTTGGCGGTGGAATTGGCAAAAGCGGCGACGGTGGTAACCGGTGAAGAAATAGTCCTGACCAAAGAGAAAAAGATTAAGGCCACGTATACTACTCCGTATAAAAAAGATCCATTTGATGTTTCCCTGGAGGAAAAGACTAAACTTCTTTTGGCAGCGGATGCGGCCCAGCGCAAGGTGAAAAAAATTAAGATTGCTCAGGCGTATTACAC
>CAZQWX010000030.1:0-5925 GCA_964597255.1 uncultured Gammaproteobacteria bacterium
ACTTCCTTGTTCCAAAGGTGCCGTTAAAAAGATCGAACAAGCCGGAGGAAAAATTATTTCCTAATTTTCTTAATATTTTCAACTGTGATCCATGCCGCCATTGCTCCAAAGCCGGTCTTATTAATCTCAAACCGCTCAACACCTTGTGGATTTTTGAGAAAGATTAATAGACAATATTTTTTGTTTTTAAACAGTTCATAAAAATAAGGCATCTGCGATTCTTCGATTCCGTCATCAATACCATACTTCTCTAATAATTCTCGGACCAGTTCTGATGTCAAATACTCAAATTGCAAGACTTTTTCCACTGTTGCCATCGCTGTCACTGGTTCCCCGGAGTTTTTGAAATAAATTTTATCACCAGCAGCAATCTTACCCCAGGGAACATGTTTTGTTGCATACCACCTGGATTCGATCTTCTTCTGGTCGGAGAGAATTTTCGGCAACAATCCCCAGGATTTCTTCATGTAGGCAACATGATCCATAGCCCCATCAATTCTATATGAACTCATCATTTTATGCTAAGATATAGCCTGTGAATAAGATTTTGGATCCAATTGTTAATGCCTGGCACACACCGGAATTGCGCCGACGCATCATCTTTACGGCGATGATTTTTTTCATCTTCCGGTTCTTTGCCCATATTCCTGTCCCCGGACTCAACCTTGTCGCTCTCAAGCAGCTCTTCACTCAAAACCAATTCCTGGGCCTGTTGGACATTTTCTCCGGTGGTACCTTGGCCAATTTTTCGGTCATGGCCCTGGGGCTTAATCCCTACATTAACGCCACCATTATCTTGCAACTTCTCCAAATGGTCTTTCCCAAACTGGAAGAATTGTCCAAAGAAGGGGAGTCCGGTCGGGCCCAAATCAATCAATATGCCCGGATGCTTACCATTCCTTTGGCTGCTTTGCAAGCTCTGGGCACCTATGCTCTCTTGAAAAACCAAAATGTCCTGGGCACTTTAACCCCAATCACCCTGGTCAGTCTGATTATTACCTTGACCGCTGGCACCATACTCTTGATGTGGTTGGGGGAGTTGATCACGGAATATGGCATCGGCAACGGCATTTCCATGATTATTTTCGGTGGGATCATTGGCCGGATGCCGACACTCTTTGGCCAAACTATTTCAGTTGTCACCAGCGATCAAGTGATTAATATTCTCTTGTTTGCCGGCGTCGGTCTGGCGGTAATTGCCGGCATTGTCATGGTCAATGAAGCCACTCGTCAGATTCCGATTGTCTATGCCCGGCGGGTTCGGGGCAACAAAATGTATGGTGGCCAGTCGACTTTCTTGCCATTGCGTGTCAACCAAGCCGGCGTGATTCCCATCATTTTTGCCGTTTCCTTGGTGTTAATTCCTTCTCTTCTGGGTCAATATCTCAGCCAAGTATCCAACCCGGCCATTTCCCGGGCGGCCCAAACTTTATCCTCACTATTCCAACCAACCAGTCTGTTCTATAACGCCGCCTATTTCATCTTGGTCATCGGTTTCACCTATTTCTATACCGCGGTGATTTTTAATCCCACTAAAATTTCCGGCGAAATCCAAAAATATGGCGGCTTTATCCCCGGTATCCGTCCTGGCACACCCACTGCCAACTATCTCAACTATATTCTAACCCGCATCACTCTGGCCGGCGCAATTTTCCTGGGGTTAATTGCTGTCATGCCGTCATTGGTCCAAGGTGTCAGTAATGTGGCCACTTTGACTATCGGTGGTACCGGTATACTGATCGTGGTCTCTGTGGTTTTGGAAACAGCTAAGCAGTTTGAAACGATGTTGGTCACTAAAAACTACGATAAATTTACTCAATAACCATGGACATATATCTCATTTACGGGCCACAGGGTTCGGGCAAGACTACTCAGGCAAAACTGTTGGCCGAAAAACTTGGTTTGGTTTTTATTTCTGCCGGAAAACTAAGCCGCCAGTTGGCTTCACAGCCAAACGAGGAAGGACGCAAAGTTAAAGAGTTGGTTGACAAAGGTGAACCAACCCCTGACGAAATTATTGTTCCAGCAATAAATAAAATTTTAGGCCAAGCGTCTGACGCCAAAGGTTTTGTTTTTGATGGCTATCCCCGATATGCGCAGCAAATCGAACCGTTAGTATTATACTTAGACGGCCATGGTTGGTCAGTTACACGGGTTTTTGTCCTTCGATTGCCCGATGATGTCGGTGTAAAACGGATAATGGGTCGAGCGGCAATTGAAGGCCGCAAAGATGATACACCACAGTCAATTGCGAGACGACTAGAACTATATCACCAGCAGACTGAGCCAATAATTGATTACTTTAAACGCCTGGGGGAAGTTGTGGAAATTGACGGAAGCAAGACAATTGACGAAATAGCCATCGATATTAATAGCCACCTCAGTGATTAACATCTATACCCCAGAAGACATTGCCCTGGCCCGGGAAAGTGGTCGCATTACCGCCGAGGCTTTGCAGGCAGTTCTTGCCAAAGTTGCCCCAGGGGTTACAACGTTAGAATTGGACAGAATTGCAGAGATGTCAGTTATGACTGCCGGGGCCAAGCCATCGTTCAAGATGGAAAAGGGCTATTATCACACCACCTGCTTGTGTGTAAACGATGTGGTGGTCCACGGCATTCCGACTGCCTATCAACTCCAGGAGGGCGACCGGCTGGGTGTGGATATCGGCGCTTACTACCAGGGTTTCCATGGCGATGCCAGTTGGTCAGTTATTGTTGGCGGTGCTAAGGCTCAAAGCCAAGATCCAGCCCTGGCCAAATTCCTTAAAACCGGCGAGGAGGCGCTATTAAAAGCTATCCAGGCCTGTCAAGTCGGCAACTACATTGGTGATATCTCCAAAACCATTCAATCGGTGGTCGAAGGCGCCGGTTACAGCTGTGTCAAGCAACTGGTGGGTCACGGTGTCGGTCGTCAACTGCATGAGGACCCGGAAATCCCTTGTTATCTCCGAGGTGATGCTAAACATACTCCAGAGATAAAGAAAAACATGATTCTGGCTATTGAGGTAATCTATAACATGGGCCAAAGTCCGGTCGTTTATGCCAATGATGATGGCTGGACCATTGTTACCCGGGACGGCTATCCCTCCGGCCTCTTCGAACATTCAGTGGCGGTGGGCGAACGGGGCGCCGAGATACTCACCACTTGCGCTCAGAGTAAAGGTATCATATAATATCCTCTAAGCCTAAGGGACAAAGCCTTGGGTTAGTGTTTTTGATGGCTCATCAAGGGACGACGGAATTCGATGGACAGGTTCTGGAGAATCTGCCTAATACGATGTTTAAGGTTCAACTTAGTAACGGCAACGTCGTGCTGTGTATGCTCTCGGGCAAAATGCGCTTACACTATATCAAAATTTTGCCTGGGGACAAAGTAAAAGTTGAGATGACTGCCTACGATCAAACCAGGGGAAGAATTGTTTACCGAACGAAATAATTTAGAATTCAAAAGGCAAAAATCAAAATTGTAAGTTAAAATTAAAAATTTTTAGTTGTATTTTTAACTTTTAAATTCTACCTTTTGATTTATTTATGAAGGTACAAGCCAGTGTTAAACCCAGATGTAAGAAATGCAAAATCGTCCGTCGCAAAGGTCGGGTGTATGTGATTTGTGAGAATCCCAGGCACAAGCAACGCCAAGGCTAATAAATAAAAAATAAAGGATGCCAAGACTTTCTGGAATTGATCTTAATACCGAGAAACGAATCGACATTGCTTTGACTGCCATCTATGGTATTGGTCGGTCCAATGTTGTTGATGTTCTGACTAAGGCGGAAGTTGATGCTACTAAGCGCGTTAAAGATTTGTCCGAGGAAGAAATTAACAGGATCCAGAAAATTTTGGACACCCATCGACTTGAGGGTGATCTGCGCAGTGAAGTTCATGCCAACATTACTGCCCTAAAACAGATCGGATCCTATCGCGGATCCCGCCACACCCACAACCTGCCCTCGCGGGGCCAGCGAACCAGGTCCAATGCCCGGACCAAGCGCGGCAAGCGCGTGACCATCGGAGCTATCAAGAAAGATTTGGCGGAGAAGATGGGCATTGGTGCCCCAGCTGAAGCCAAACCAGCTGAAGCCAAGAAATAAATTTATAACCTATGCCAAAAAGTCAAACCAAACCAGAAATGCAAGTAAAAACACCAGTCAAGTCAAAAAAGGCCGCGGTCACCGCCGGCCGAGTTTATGTGACCGCTACTTTTAATAACACCTTAGTGACCATTACTGATCAAATTGGTAACACACTTTTCTCCAGCAGTTCCGGAGCTTCTGGTTTTAAGGGTGCTCGGAAATCGACGCCTTTTGCCGCCTCGGCTGCGGTGGAAAATGCTGGCCGCAAAGCTTGGGAACAAGGCTTACGCGACATCGAAGTCTATATCAAAGGCCCAGGAGCCGGGCGAGATGCCGCCTTGCGGGCCCTCAAGTCACTCGGTTACACCATTAATTTAATTGCGGATGTGACACCCATTCCGCACAACGGCCCCAGGCCAAAGAAAAAGCGTCGTGTCTAATAACTAACCTATGGGAAGATATACCGGACCAAAACATAAATTAGCCAGACGAGAAAACCAGAATATCTTGGATAAAACCAGTGCTTCGCTGGCCCGTCGGCTCAGTGTTCCCCCGGGAGTTCATGGGCCCAAGGGGACCAAACGTAAGCCATCGGACTTTGGTATCCAACTACGCGAAAAGCAAAAGGCCAAGAGGATCTATGGCATCATGGAACGCCAGTTCCGGAAATATTTTGAAGAAGGCACTCGAGTTAAGGGTAAAACTGGTGAAGCTCTGCTTCAACTTTTGGAACGCCGGCTGGACAATGTCGTCTACCGTCTGGGTCTGGTCCCGTCCCGCAACATGGGTCGCCAACTTTCCTCCCATGGCCACGTGTTGGTCGACGGCAAAAAAGTTACCATCCCGTCCTACCTATTGAAGGTCAATCAGGTAGTCACCCTGAGTACTAAAGCGATGAACATTCCGGCCGTAAAAAAACTCTTGGAAAAAGAAGAGTCAACAGTTCCAAACTATCTGGAAAAAAAGGCCGCTGCCGGAAGACTAGTGCGTATTCCCAATCGTGACGAGATCCCAACCGATGTTAATGAACAGTTAATTATTGAGTATTATTCAAGATAATCCCGGTCGGTTACAAGAAAGAATAGCTTGTAACCGCTCAGGATTAAAAAATAATTATGTTAGATCCAATTTTCAAGGTCAAGATTGACGAACAATCTGAGACCTATGGTCGATTCGTTATTGAGCCCTTGGAAACAGGTTATGCCCACACGTTGGGTAATGCCCTGCGCCGAGTACTCTATTCTTCTCTCGGCGGGGCAGCAGTCACCAGCGTGACGATTGATGGTGTCAAACACCAGTTTCAATCCCTGGATGGCTTGAAAGAGGACATTGTTGAATTTGTCCTTAATCTCAAAAAGCTGCGGGTTCGGCTCTCTGAAGGCGAGCAGGCGATTCTGGAACTGGATGTCACCGGCCCGGCCAAAGTAACGGCGGCCGATATCCAGGCTCCGTCCAATGTCGAGGTTGTTAATAAAGACCTCTATCTGGGCGCGTTGGCCGACAAGAAATCGCATCTGTCAGCCAAAATTACCGTGGAATCGGGCTTTGGTTATTCTCTGGCCGATGAACGCCGAACTGGTGTTGTGGGAGTCATCCCCATGGATGCCGCGTTCACGCCTATCACTCGGGTGAATTATCGCCAGGAAGCCACTCGGGTTGGCCGCCAAACCAACCTGGACCGGCTGGTCATGGAAATCTGGACCGATGGAACGCTGGCGCCATTTGATGCCCTCAAACGGGCAGCAAAAACGTTAGTTTCCTATTTCCTGCAAGTCTATGAGCCCAAGGCAGATGCGGGTACAGTCAATGTGGCAGTGTCACCGACTGTTTCCGACGATGTTTTAAAAATG
>CAZQWX010000031.1:0-11316 GCA_964597255.1 uncultured Gammaproteobacteria bacterium
GACTTAACTAAGAAGTCTTCTTTTTTAAAGAAGACTTCTTTATTAGAAATGGACAAGCCTGTTTTTGCTGTTTCGGCGGCGCTGGTGACTGTGGAAAACGGGAAAAAAGAAGTTCGGGGGCAGGGGATAATTATTTTTCATCGAGGCTTTTTTCTGCATTTTAGAACTCATGACGATTATGTTACCTGGTTACAGACCATGCGTAGCACGCGAGGTCAACTACGAGCCACTAACCATGAGCAACGTGCTGGTGTGTCTGCTTGGGCGGATGGTTCTGCGAGCGCTTTTCGGCGAGATGTGTATCTGAAAATCGGCGGTTTTGATCGGTTGTATAACCCGTTCTATTGGGAAGATGTGGATTTGGGCTATCGAGCCTGGAAAGCGGGTTACCGAATCGATTTCGAGGGCAAAGCCCTTCTCTTACACAATTATGAAGCTGGGGTGATTGGGAAGCATTACACCGAGGAGCAAATAAAGACTGTTTCACAACGCAATCAATTCGTCTTCGTCTGGAAAAATGCGGATTTGAAGCACCTACTAAATTATTTTCTCTGGGAGACCTATCATGCCATGGTAGCGACGAAAAATGGAGACTGGTTATTTTTTAAGGCTTACTGGCAAGCATTTGCTAAGTGGCCGGAGATTGTGATGGCAAGATGGAGACAGAAGAGGATTACGAAACTGTCTGACGATCAAGTTCTCCTCTCTTCCCCAGAAAAAAGTCGATGACGCCGCGTTTTTGCATAGACCGGCCGGTCGCGAGCCAACCAAGTTCTTGGCGGAGAACAGCAAATTTTGTTCGTAGGGGAGCATAACGCATGGTAAAAATCAGGCGGTTGCGGGAGGTATAATAGTCGGTAATGGGTGAAGCGACACCGGAAGTTTGGGAGACCTTGTGAAAGATGGATGTTTTACCATCATAATAGATCTTGAAGTCAGCCCGTTTCATTTTCTCTTGAAAGTCGTTGTCGTCAAAATAGGCGAAAAGGCCTTCATCCCAGAAAATTCCCTGGTCGAAAACCGCCCGTTTAACCAGCATACAGCTGCCACTGACGAAACCGGTTTCTTCGACGGAGTCATATTTGCCGGTGTCGACTTCGTCCAGGCCTCGATGGGTGGAGTTGATGTTGGCCCAATCAAAAGAACCACCGGCATACCAGATAACTTTGCCGATATCCTGCTTTGAATACCTCTCTTTGTGAAACTCGAAACCCGGGGCG
Source organism: uncultured Gammaproteobacteria bacterium (assembly GCA_964597255.1). Classification (GTDB taxonomy): domain Bacteria; phylum Patescibacteriota; class Microgenomatia; order JAMCZE01; family JAMCZE01; genus CAZQWX01. The sequence goes on from CAZQWX010000031.1 coordinate 1,221, forward strand.
AAATAGATTTTTGGGGAGACGGCGGCGATGCGAGGATCCGAGGAGGCACAGTGAATTAGTGAAGTGAGGAGATCCGAAGATTTGATCAGGGTGTCGTTGTTAATCAGTAGGATATAGTCTGCTCCCCAGGCAAGGGCGGCTTTGGCGCCGTCATTATAGCCGCCGGCACTGCCACGGTTTTCCTTTTTAAGGATAACTTCGACAGAGATTAAAAAAGAAGTCTTCTTTTCTAAAGAAGACTTCTTCATATACTCAGGTGTGTTAATCTCTTCATTGCTGACGACGAAGATTTTCACCTCAAGGCCGCGGGCGTCTAGTTTTTTCAGGCTGGCGAGCCAGTCGAGGGTATCCTGTTTGCCATTGTAATTAACGGTAGTGATGGCCACTTTGGTCATAGTTTGATTTTAGCATGTGATAGGTTGTTTTTACGTCTTGTTTTGTCAATCCTAAAATAGTAGAATAGGCGAACTATTAAGCCTGTCATAGCTTCGGCGACAGATAGGCCTCAGTCCTGCTACCGCGGGAGAGAGAAAGGAGATGTTCATGCTTGACGAACTCAAAAAACTCATCGACCAAATTAGGAAAGCAGTTGGCCTCTAAAAAGGGTTCAGAGTTATTGGTTCATAGTTCAGAGAAAAAAACTAAAGAGCTACGAACTACGAACTCAAAACTAATAACTTCACACGAACCGGTAACCATGGAAGAACTGTTAGCCCAGGAAGGGTATAGTTTGCGTGGTTATAAGCGGGGAGACATGCTGGAAGGGCGAGTGTCGTCAATTTCGGGCAAGGAAGTATTGATTGATTTTGGCGGAAAAATGGAAGGTGTGGTTGGGGAGAAAGAGTGGGACATAGTTCGGGATTTCGTTTCCAGACTGAAAGTTGGAGACAAAATTTCTGCAATTGTGATTTCGGCAGAGAATGATAAGGGCCAGATGATCGTTTCAATAAAACGCGCCGGAGCCAAATTCCGCTGGGAACGGGCCAAGGAACTGCTGGAGTCGGGCGAGGCAGTGTCCGTTAAGGGTGCGGAAGTTAACAAGGGCGGGTTGATTGTGGAATTTGAAGGCCTGCGGGGGTTTGTGCCTGGATCACAACTGTCGGCCGAGCATCAAGCGGAGATGAACCGGATGGTCAATCGAAGCATTTCCGTCAAAGTAATTGAAGTGGATGAGACGTCGAACCGACTAATATTTTCGGAAAAAGCGGTGACCGGAGCGGCAGATTTGGTCAAGAAGCTGGAAGAAGTCAAATCGAAGGTAAAGATCGGCGAGAAATATGGCGGCAAAGTCTCGGCGATCATGAGTTATGGCATTTTTGTTAATTTGGATCCGCCAGCTGGCGGAGCCGACGGACTGGTTCACATCAGCGAGATTTCCTGGTCAAAAGTGGACGATCTGAACTCGCTGTACAAAGTTGGGGATGAAGTGGAAGTGTTGGTTGTCGGAATTAATGACACCGATGCGAAGCTAAATCTGTCGATTAAACAGCTGTTACCTGACCCATGGCAAGATTTGGCCAAGAAATATACGCCGGAACAACAAGTTAAGGGCAAAGTGACCAGAGTGTCGTCCTATGGTGTTTTCGTCCAGCTAGAGGAGGGTATTGAAGGTCTGATTCACATTTCCAAAGTCCCGCCGGAGGCGGATTATAAAGCAGGCGATGCCATTACCTGTACAGTAGAGTCAATTGACGCTACAGCTCACCGAATCTCCTTAATCCCAGTCTTGGTGGCCAAGCCAATTGGGTACAAATAAGAACCTTTACTTCGCAAAGAACCTTGGCTGCTCGCATGGCTCACATCTAAGAACCCTGCGGTCTTTACTTCACTGCGGGCTTAAAGCATTTTATTTCCTTTTCTTCTTGCCACCTTTCTTCTTGGGCATGATACCGCAACCACACGTTGCACACATATTACTCACCACCTCTCTGGTAATTAAGTTAAGCTGTTTAGATCCTAGTGTCAATCTGGTTGGTGAGGGTCTTGACCAGTAGTCTATAGTGGGAATATAGTGATAGTTATGAGTTCGGAGTCTCCAGGTGGAGGTAAGACACCTTGGTATGACCCGGGTGCACTTGCTCGTAGTGTTATTGGGACTGTGGGTAGAGAGAATGAGTTTCTACAGGGGTTGGATGGGTTGTCTTTTGAGGACCGTAAAAGACGGTTAGAAGATGAAAGGCGAACTAGGATGTTAGCTGCTGGACTTGGCTCCGAGGACCACCGAATGGATGATTAAAAGCCCCCTTTTCCTTAGTGGTTTTCTCCGTTAATTTTCTCCTCCAGGAACATATTAACCAGCTTTTTGAAGATGTTTTTGTTGTTGAGGTATTGGTCAAAGATGATGTGGTCAACGCCGCTGTTTTTGGCGAAAAGCGAATCGACAACAGAGTCACCAAAATAGATGAACTCGGACTTGTCAGCACTGGACTCCTTGATTAGTTTAAGCAGGCAGGTCGGATCGGGTTTTTTGTAGCCCTCGTCGATACAGGAGATAACCTGGTCAAAATAGGGCAGAATGCCATTGTGTTTTAAGGCAAGAGTAAGAAGGGAATGAAGTCTGTTGGTGCACATGTAGATTTTTTTGTTTCTGGATTTGAGGAAGTCAAGAATGTCGGTAACACCATCAAAAATCTTGAGTCGGGCAATGTCTTCGGCTTGAATTTTTTTGTCTAAGGCGAGCATGGTGTCCATTTTGTCGGCAAGTTTATCTTCTAGTCCAAGCTCCTTGAGTGTTTGTGTATAAAGGTCTGTGACGGCTAGACCATGGATTTCCTCGTGGATTTTGACAATTTGGTAGAAGTCTGCTGACGGCTCGAAAGTTGTAATAACTTGGGCGATGGTCTCACCACAGAATTCGCGGCCGTCCACCAGGGTGTCGTCAAGGTCAAAAACAAAGTAATTTTTGAACGAGTTGGTTGCCATGTTCAAACAAGGTAATATTTTACCACAAACTAGGCTAATTGTGAGATAGGAAGGTTCTGGGAGGGTAGGTGTTCTTATCTTTGGCTGAAGATTACATCCACAGTTGTTCCTGAGGTAGCTGCGCAAGCGATGTTCCACTGGGAATTGAGTTAGTTGGCCTGGTTGTTCAGTTGCTGGCTGTTTCAGGTCTGAAGTTTTGTGTTAAACTTCGCTGGATGGCCAGATTTTCCACTTCGTATGTGTGTCAGCAGTGCGGCTACCAGAGCCCGAGCTTTCTAGGCAAATGTCCGGAATGTGGGAGTTGGAACTCGCTGGTAGAAACCACGATGGGTCCAGGTAGGGGCGAGACTAAAACTAAGAAGGTTGGTGGAGCAAAGCCGATTAGACTGTCAGAGGTGAAGGCGGAGGCAACGAAACGGGTAGCAACGGGCATTGGTGAGCTGGATCGGGTTCTGGGTGGAGGAATTGTGCCAGGTATGGTGGTGCTGATTGCTGGGGAACCAGGAATTGGAAAATCGACGCTGCTGTTGCAATTGGTCGAGAGTCTAAGTAAGGATGAATCAAAGGAGATGATTTTATATGTGGCGGGAGAGGAAAGTGCGTCACAGATCAAAATCCGCGCCTCGAGGCTCGGCGTAAAGGCGGATAATCTTCTGGTTTTGGAAGAAACGGATGTTGATGGGGTGGTGGCGGGGTTGGAGAGCGTTAAACCGGCATTAGTAATCGTGGATTCGATTCAAACTTTAACGACTGCCGATCTGTCAGGCACGGCAGGATCGGTGGGCCAGGTACGGGAATGCGCGGCGAGGTTGATTGCGGCGGCCAAGCCGATTGGCTTACCACTATTTATAGTGGGCCATGTGACCAAGGAGGGGGCGATTGCCGGGCCAAAGGTGTTGGAGCATGCGGTAGACACAGTTCTGAACCTGGAAGGTGACCGGTATGGGGGACTGCGACTGGTCAGAGCAGTGAAGAACCGCTTTGGACCAACGGACGAGGTGGGCGTGTTTGAGATGAAGGATGCCGGACTGGTGGGGGTGACAGATCTTAATCTGCTGACAGACTTTACCAGTTCTGAGGATAAAATCGGTTCATGCTTAACAGTAACACTGGAGGGCACCCGGCCGATTGTTGTCGAAATCCAGGCATTGACGACTAGCACGCCACTACCGGCTCCGCGGCGGGTGGCCAATGGCATTGATTACTCCAGATTATTAATGTTGGTAGCAGTACTCCAAAAACGATTGAACCTACCATTGTATAAAGAAGACATCTATGTAAATGTATCAGGGGGCATCAATGTGGCAGAACCGGCGGTGGATTTGGCGGTGGGACTGGCTGTTTTGTCGTCCTACCGTGGAAAGGCCTTGCCGGCCAAAACAGTGGCAGTGGGGGAGCTGGATCTGTTGGGCAACGTCCGACGAGTCAACTCTTTGGATAAAAGAGTGAAAGAAGCCAAGAAGTTGGGATTCAAGAATATTATGACTCCGGAAAATCTCAAGACAATTTCAAACTTCAAGTTCTAGTCGTAACCCCAATTTCTTCCCTGTCCACAAGATATCCACATACAGAGAACAAGTGTTATTAGTTGTGATTCTACTGTTGTTATGCTCTCTCCCTTTTAGTATAACTATGGGTATATCTTATAGAGTAAGAATAAATAACTATCGGTCTTGACAAGTGGGAGACGTGAGTTATACTAATCATTGGTGACTAGTTCTAGCCACGAAAGTATGTCTTTTAAGGCAGGTTTCATCAAAAAATTTCGGCGCTGGCTTAATGGCCGGGCTCAGTCCCGGGCGAAGATGACCGTGGTGGGGAAGAGTTCCCTTTCTTATCAGGTGGGGAAACTTCTGCAAAGTCGAGGATCGGAAATAATCACCATGACGACATTGTGATTGCGATCCCCCCGCACAAAGCGCGGTGCTGGCCTATATCACGATGACGACGTTATAAGCAGATATGAAAGACACTGTTGAGGCAGTTAGAACATTAAGAAAGTTGGCTAGATTGACTGATGATGACCAACTGGCATTCGTGATGCATTTATACAGGGACCGAAGGATGGCAGGGGGAGGGTTGAAGACGGACATGTTGTTGCACATCCAAATGGAAGAGTAGGTTTATTGATGGATTCTACTGATGGGGAGAGGCCGATTAGAAACTGGGAGCAGTTGTTTGCGAAGCGGACATGGAGAACTAATCTGGAAAATAAGCGAATTTTGGATAGGGATGACCCGAAGGGAAGACGGGTAACACATATTATTTGAACTAAACGTAATTTGTTAAACAAATTACTAGTTTTCGAGGGTTCGCGAGCCGGGGTGTTAATAGAGAGTAGATGGTAAAGGAAAGGTCTTAAACGTCTTTTTGTGGCGCTAGATCGCTCTACAAAAAGACTACTTGTTTTGCAATTAATGAAAATTAATGCAAAACAATAAAAAAGCATCACTTCCGCAGCCTGAGATCTCGAAAAGTGATGCCTTTTACGACGATTCTCGGACCTCTAGGCAGTAGAGGCCCAAAAACGCTTGATTAAAGTGGTAACACTGTGTGAAAAATTTGTCAAATTTTTTGGGGCGCACGAAACCCTTGAAATAGGTTGATATAACTGCTACAATGCCGGAAGAAAGAAAATCTACCTGAGAAAAGATTTGGGCGGGTAGAAAAGATTGATGTTAAAGCTTAATCTGCTCGCTGCTCGATTTAAGGATGTTTGGAAGAAGTGGGAGTCTCTTGCCCCGCAAATTCTTCTTGCCTTTATTGCTCTGGTTTTGATTACGATTTTTTTGCCGACTTTGGCACCTAAGGCTACGCTGGCGTGTCCGCCATTGGGGTGGTTACAAAACGGCTTTGTCACCGGAGATTTGTTTAAACCCACGTTTAACTGGACGTGGGAGAATAATTCGTTTGGTGGCAGTGGGTTGCATGTTAATTTGTATTTGTGGAATTGTCCGGCGCGGGACTCCAGTTGTCAGAGCGCTTTTGGCAGTGACACTTCCGGCCAGCCGGTGACGTCCATGCCATATTCCATGCTGAATAATGGCGGTGGCGCGCTCTGGTGCAATCACACGTACTACTGGTACGCGTATGCTGGGGATTCCTGCACGTCAGCAATGTTTCAGGAGAATACATATTGGACTTTCACGACTCCGGCTTGCCCGCCCCAACAGCACCATGAATGTCAAAATAATGCCTGTGCCTTGGTGTCTGGGGCAGGGGCGGACACTTGTCAGTCTGACAATGATTGTAAGCCACAAACCCATATGGAGTGCCAGAATATGGGGTGTGTGTCAGTGTCTGGGGCGGGGAGTAATACTTGCACGAGTGATACAGATTGCTTTCACAAGATATGTTCCAATAGTGCTTGTACTAAAGTAGCAGGGAGCGGGCAAAGTAACTGCAGCAGCGATAGTGATTGTGTCCAACAGACCCATATGACCTGCCAAAATAACGCTTGTGTGTCCGTAGCTGGTCCGGGAACCAACACCTGTACTAATCGGAATGATTGTGCCCACTTTACCTGTCAGAGTAATAATACCTGCGGTTTAGTTACCGGGGCAGGTCAAGATTCCTGTCAAACAAACAATGACTGTGTGCCGCAGACTCATTTGGAGTGTCGCAATCAAGCCTGTGTACCGGTGTCAGGGGCGGGAAGCAACAGCTGTAACAGTAACAACGATTGTCAGACGCACCGGGAGTGTCGCAATCAAGCCTGCACGACAGTATCTGGGTCGGGAGATAATCAGTGTAATGTGGATGGGGATTGTACGGTGGCTCAACATCGAACCTGTCAGAATAATGCTTGTGTCACGGTTTCCGGAGCAGGAGCGACAACGTGCAACACCAACAGCGATTGTACGACACCGTCGCAGCAAGCGTTTTGCGACAGCATTGTGGTTAATCCGACATCAGGCAACGTGCCGACGACTGTTGCAGCCACGCTTTATGGTCACACCCAAAATGGCGGATCAATTTCCACTTATAACTTTAACTTCGGTGATGGAACCTCGACTACAACCCAACCGGGGTCAAGTATGTCGCACATGTATAACAATGCCGGAAGCTATATGATCTCCGGGATAGTAACGGACAATCTGGGTAATCAGGTAGGTGGGAGTAATTGTCAGCGAGTGGTGACGGTGTATCAGCCGCAAGTGCTGGGGGTAGCCACACCACCGGCGATTCCCAAGACCGGACCGGAAGATCTGGTATTGGTAGGAATGTTCGGATCGGGAGCAGCCGGATGGTGGTTGCGAAAACTTAAGATTTGGTAGCTGTTTAACAAGTTAATTTTTGTGGGTCCTGTCGAGTTGACCACCTTTAATGTCTGAGGTTCGCACTAAAGAACCTCTCACTTCGCTCGAGAACCTTGCGGTCCTCGCTAGCGCTGCGGGCCTGAAGGAATTCGTCTTCTCGCGCCACCCATACTGAAATTTCCTGTTTCCGAATCGGGATACGATAGTTGGGCAGGCTATTGTATCCCGTTTCGGGTATTGGATTTCAGGGGAAGGCAGCAAAGCTGACAGGCTGTGATACCTCCGATTGGGGGTAGAGATTCAAGCTTCGGAAGCCTTGACTTTTTACAAACTACAAACTTATACTGGTATTTATATGCCGTTGCCGTTACAGTCAGAGCCAGGAACAGTAGAGTCTTTTGGTCCAGATGAACGCTTCGATTTAATCAGGTCAACTGGTGAATTTAAACTTCAAGCTGAAGGTGATCGAGAGCAACTTGGCAGCGCTTCCGATGAGAACCTTTTGGCACTTCTAAGTCAGGCTCTTGAGGAGTATAGGCGGTTGCCACAAGTTGATAGGGAGAATATTCTTCAAGATTGGAGAGGGAGCAATATGGCGCATCTCGAGATTGATGATTTGGGTAAAAAACCGGAGAAATATGCTAAAACTGAGTGGATTTTGCAGCGTGAAACTGAGCTGTCTAGGGTACAAAAAGAACAAATGAGGGAAATGAGTAGAATTGCCGATTCGGCAGCGATGTGGGAGCATTTTCTAACTGGCCAACCTGAAATAATTGAAGAAGAACAGAGACTAGAGGAAAAAATTGCATCTTCACGAGAGCAGCTTGAGCAGCTAGGTAATGATGGTGTGGTCCAGGGGGATCTTTTGGCGTCTTTGCGAAGGGATGGGTTTAGAAAAATGGAGGAAGAACTGGCGGAATTTCGGAGAAAAAATATTCCGGCGGTACTTCTTGGTGGTTCAGAGACGGTTAGAGTGCCGATGACCGATCTTGGGAGAGGTTTTAAAAGATTTGAACGTGATTCAGTGGATTTTGTAAGGAGAAATCCCAATGCTCAGGATTTAGCAGGGTTTGTAGGGAGGACACTGGATAAGCAGGCAGCTGTTCTACCGGGACTTAATTCTTATATGCTAGATAAGGCAGATTAAGACTGGGCGGCAGCAAATAATAGGTGCTTGACAAATTTTCAATGAGAGGGGATAATCAGATTCGGTAAGAGTTTCCTCGGTGGGACATTCCAAGCGATTGCTTAATGACCGAATTATTTGACGACAATAGTGTTCTCTTGACAGCTAACTTTTAATTTTTTTTGTTTTTATTACTGTGCCTCTAAGATTCAGTTCCAGAAGTTCGAGGAATAATTTAGCGACTCGCCAGCCCGGCTTTCGTAGTGGGCCAGCCTCGTCACAGCTAGGCGGACCAGCCATGCCTGCCGGCAGGCAGGTTAGTTCAGTGGCAAGGCCTGCAGGTACTGTGACTCCGGCGAAAACAGATTACTCTGAGGCCTCATCTGGCAAACCATTGGACGTGGCGGACTTGGTGGGCGGACCGGTACCTGATGCTCCTAAAGGGGTCAAGAGCGATCAAAGTGTGACACCTCAGGCCCTTGCATCACCAAGTCAAGGTGGGCCTACAAGACCGATGGTGGCGCCGCCAATGATGAATATAATAACGGCAACGGTAGTTATGGCCCACAAGGCGGGCCTGTCTCGTTTGGCGCGAGCCAAGGTGGAGGTTTCTATGGACCCAGGGATCTGGCAGACGAATCAATCCCGACAATGACATTGGCAGGGATTCTGGATATTCAACCAGAGGGTCATGGTTATCTGCGACCAAAGTTTATTCCCTCAGAGAAAGACGTGTATATTTCTTCGTCGCAAATTCGCCGGTTTAATCTGCGGTCCGGGGATTGGGTCGAGGGGGTAGGTCGACCACCAAAGGAAACCGAGAGATATTATGGTCTGCTGCGAGTGGATAAGATTAATGAAGTAGAGGCAGATAAGATGGGAGCGGAAGCGCGGCCGTGGTTTGATGATTTAACTCCAATTTATCCTGATAAACAGTTGACCTTAGAAACGGGGCCGACACCACTTAGCACTCGGATCATTGATCTGATAGCCCCCATTGGCAGAGGTCAAAGAGGACTGATAGTTTCACCGCCAAAAGCGGGTAAAACGTGGCTGCTTAAGGAAATTGCCAATGGCATTACGACCAATTTTCCGGATTATCATTTGATGGTAGCCCTGGTGGGTGAGCGACCAGAAGAGGTGACGGATATTTCCCGGGGTACAAAGGGCGAAGTGATTGCCTCCAATTTTGACCAGTCACCACATGATCAAGTACGGGTGGCGGAAGTGACCTTGGACCGGGCGAAGAGATTGGTGGAAATGGGTAAGAATGTGGTGGTACTTTTGGATTCGATTACGCGATTAGCTCGGGCCTATAATCTGTCGATTCCGCCATCGGGCCGGACATTGTCCGGTGGGTTTGATCCGGCAGCGTTGTTTCCGCCAAAACAGTTTTTGGGGGCAGCCAGGTGTGTGGAAGATGGGGGAAGCTTAACGATTTTGGGAACGACATTGGTGGACACTGACTCAAGAATGGACGATCTGATCTATGAAGAGTTTAAGGGGACAGGCAACATGGAGTTGCACCTGGACCGAAAACTGGCGGAGCAACGGATTTATCCGGCGATTGATGTCGGCCGGTCCGGCACCCGCAATTTTGAGAAACTGATGAGCGAAAAGGTGCTCAAACAGCTTGATACGTTGATTAAAATGCTGCATCTGCTGGGAGACAGTGAAAGAACGCAAGTTCTTTTAGAAAGACTGTCAAAGACTAAATCGAACGCGGAATTCCTCGAGGCCCTCTCCAAGGGAGGGGAATAGTGAAATTTCTAAGTACTAACTTCTAAGT
>CAZQWX010000032.1:0-6809 GCA_964597255.1 uncultured Gammaproteobacteria bacterium
GTGTTATAGAGATTATCGGTAATGTTGTCTTCAAACAAGATCCAGCCATCGTCGTCCCAATTTTGTTCGGCAATCCAGCCATCGGCGGTGGAGAACTGGAGTGCGCCATTTAGGGCAGCTTTCATGCCGGAAGTGCCGCTGGCTTCTTTGCCGGGCAGGGGGGTATTGAGCCAAACATCAGCAGCGGCAGTAAGTTTGCCTGCCAAGTCGAGATTATATTCCGGCAGGAAGATAACTTTGCCGGTGATATTAGGCTGTTGGCAATAATCAGAGAGCTCTTTAGCCACTTTGACGGTTTCCGGGTCGATAGAAGCAGTTTTACCAGCAATGATAATTTGGACGGGATGGTTTGGAAGATTGACGATTTGCTCCAGGCGGGTGAGGTTGGAAAACAGTAAATGGGGGCGTTTATAGGCGGCAAGTCTCCGGGCCCAGATAATGAGTAAGGCTTGCGGGTCAAGTTTTATTGTGAAATGTATGAAAAGAAAGTCAGCAAGAGCCTTCTTATGCTCCTTTTTATCCTGGGCCCTTTGCCAACGTTTCTGGTTAACACCATTGGTAATGGGGATTAAGGGGCTGTCGGGGTGGATGGCTTTTTCGAATTGGGCATGGGGCATGCTAACGGCGGTGGCCCGGGCGGCACTGGTTAATAATAGTTGGGTGGTAGAGAACATCTCAGGTCGTTTTTTATGGGTGGCCAGAGGAATGAGGTCAGCAAATTCGAGTTTATAACCGGCAAGGAGTGGGGCCAGGTAAATTCGGACTAAGTCCCAAGGAATATGTAAGCCGGCTGAGGCAAGAATAGTGTGTTTGGTGGCGACAATTTTTGGTTTAACACCGGCTAGGGCAGCAGCGAGATTAGTGCCCGGATGTTCCAGGGCATATTCACAGGCTAGCGCCAAGGCTAAAATGGCGGTGTGGCCTTCATTGAGATGGTAAACGGCTGGCTGGATGTTTAAGGATTTGAGCAGGGGAACAGTACCAAAGCCGAGAAGGATTTGCTGTTGGAGCATGGTGAGTTCATCCGGCCCATATAGTGTTTTGGTGATAGCTTGATCAGCAGGTGAATTGTCAGGAACACCACTATCGAGGAGATAGATGTGAGCATTATTGACTTGTTTGGTCCAGACCTGGAGGGTGACTTGGCGATCGGCGAGGGGACAATGGACGTTGGCCGGCAGAAGTCGGAAGCCGGCCGGTTCCAATTTGGCACTGTAAGCGAGACTAATTAGGTTAAAGTCCAGGCCTTGGTCGGCAGCTTCAAGAAAGAGATCACCGGCCAGGACACCCAGGCCGCCGGCATAAGTGGGTAGGGTGTCGTCGAGGGCGTATTCGGCGCAGGCATAAACTATTGATCCTTTTTGGTCCATGGAAAAAGTATAACATGCCTGTGTTGTATACTTGTATTTGATGGCGGAAGCGGGCACGAATTCTGAAGTCCTAACTGCAATTAAAGATCTCAATCATCCAGCCCCTGATGTATTAGATAGGGTTTCACTTGATATTAAAGTTCCTTTAGAAGGTGTTCATATTTCTCTTGGAGAGCAAGTTGACGAGATTCTCAGGAGGCGTGGTTTAGATCTGGCAAACAGGATTACTGAAGGAAGGTATAACAGACTGGTTTTTCTGGATTTATCAGCTCGCCCGGTTCAAGGTTTAGTGAGGGCTGCACACGATGAAGCGTTGGGTTTGATGGGTGAGCCTTTACCACAGATACTTTCTCTGAATATTGGCAAGGAAAAAGTCATCAGAGATCGTCATGATCTACCTCTACCTGGCACTTTGGACGATTTTGTAGATCAATGGCCGAAGGAGACAATAGAACAGTTTATGCAGGTTCTAGATAAAGCGCATATGTCCGATGGAGCACGGGTTTTGATAGTTGATGAATTGCGTGGGTTTGGTACCTCCATGGAATATGCTTCCGCAAGCTTACGATTGGTGCGTCCAGACCTGGTCATAGAAAAATTTTGGTTGATTAATTCGCGATCTGATAAAGATATTTTAAAGTCGATATATGAACGGGATGTACCTTGGAAAAAGATAGTGAGAGAGCCGGTGTATAGTTTGGTAGCCGATGACATTAGAGGGGATGGCTTGTCTACATTTGTTTCTAAGCCGAAGGTAGAACCTAGGTCGCAGGAGTATCGTAGAAGGCTGTCTCATTACTTTAAAGGATTATACGATCCTGAATTCTATGCAGGAGAAATTGATCAACATTGGGAACAGGCGGTTTATCCGATGGACTTCCTAAGGGAAATGCGAGGAACTATCCCAGTTACGGAGCGGCAACTAAAGTTGGCCTTTTTATTAGTTCGAAATCGGGTGGATGCTAAGGTTTCAGGAGTGGGTAAAATTGGCCCTGACGATCTTGGCGAGATTAGCTCTCTAATTGCTCCAGCATTGGTCAATAAGGGAAATCCGGGCAAAAGTTACGATTGGGCTAAGGAGTTCACAGGGAAGTTTGGCACTTGGTTTCTAAGTGGGCAGACTAGAGAAGGCCAATAGGGACTTCTGTGGTCTTTGTTGTTCTATTGTTTGTTGTGTGATATAATACTGTCAACCAGTTCGGAACCTCGTTTAATATTCCCGCTTTAACGGGACAAGCTCTTTCCTGGAATTCCAGCGAAAAAGGACGAAGGAGACGCTGGAATTCACTACGGAGGAGGTGTATTCATAATGGATCAGCAATTTCAAGATCAGGTATTAACCTGTCGGGATTGTGGTAACACGTTTGTGTGGACCGCTTCGGAGCAGAAGTTCTATGCCGATAAAGGCTTTCAGAACGCTCCAGTTCGTTGCCCAGACTGTCGCGCTAAGAAAAAGGCGTCGATGGGAGGCGGCGGCGGTGGTGGTTATGGTGGCGGCTATAATGCCGGCCCCAGACAGATGTATGATGCCACTTGCAGCAATTGCGGCAAGCCCTGTCAAGTTCCTTTCCAACCACGGTTGGGGGAAGACGGCAAACCGATTAAACCAATTTATTGTAACGATTGTTATAGAAGCATGAAGAGCAACTAATCTTCAGCTTCTGCGGACGGAGCGCCTACGCGTTCCGGCCTAAGTTCGATGAAATCGAACTAAACAGAGGAAACAATAAAGAAAAATAAGGGTGCCTTAACCGGCGCCCTTTTTGGTGGTCTGATTAGGGGGTAATTTGACCGCTGTTGGTGGAGACGGTGACCGGGGGTTGGGTCTTGGCCTTGGGAAGATTAGTGGCAGCGGCTGGGGTGGCCAAAGGTCCAGGATTTACGACTGGTTGAGTTGGGAGAGCCTGGGCCGATGGGGAAGCGGTGGCTGGTTGGCTGCCCAGAGCTTGAATTTCAGAATTAACCAGTTGGCAATCAGAACTCTGGATACCACTGGCACAAACTAGGGTGGCGGCTTGTTGCAAGGCGGAGAGGGCTTGAGAGTCAAGCTTGAGCTGCTTCTCGGCTTGGGCCAGGTTGTAGTAGGCATTGGCGTAGTCTTGCTTTAGGCTGACAGCCTGAGCAAAGATTTGGCCGGCGCTTTGATAATCTTTTTGAGCAAAGTAAATGCCACCCAGATCCAAGCGGAGCCGGGGATTGGTGGGATCCAGAGTAATAGCTTGATTTTGCGAGGCAACGGCCCACTGATCAGCGCCTTGGGCAAAATTAATGAGATTACGATAAATTAGTGACAAGTTTTCCCAATCAGCGGATCGTTCAGGTTCCAGTGCCGTGGCAGTGCGGGATTCCCGGATGGCTTGTTGGACCAAGGTAACCACGGTTTGCTTTTGCTGATCAGACAGGTTGGTCTGGCCAGCCAAAGCATTAGCCAAGGCCAAATTGGTTTGCGAGTAGGCGACGTGATAAGTGTCATTCCAGGGATCGGTCTGAATGGTTCTAATCTGGAGATTATAGGTGTCAGTGGCCCGATTTTGGGCGGCTGCCAGTTGCGATTGTTGGTAATAATAGTTCGCGATGGTCATGCTACCAATACCGGAAATTAGAACGGCGACCAGGCAAAGCACAGGGACGGCAATTAAGACCAAACCTTTGCCGCCAGTCAGATCGATGACTCGGGTGGTGGTGCCGACACTGACTTCATTGACGCGCCAGTAGGCGACAATTAGCCCGGCAAGGACAAAGAGTAGATAGATGACGGTGATTGGGGCTGGCAAGAAGGCGATAAGTACCAAGAGCAAACCAAGACTGGCCAAAAGGCCCTTCTCTAAGGGGGTAGCCATGCCAGAGTCTAATCGCTTTTTAGCCAGCCGAGCTAACCGGGAGATGAAAAAGATGATTAAGGCCAAACCGATAATACCCAAGGTGGCAATAGTGACGAAGTAATAGTTAGACGAAGTTGAGAAGCGCAGATTCCAATAGGGTGAGGCGTTGAAGTCCACCGGTTTGTAGGCAGTAAAGGCATCAATGAAGTTGTTGGGCCCCAGACCAATCAGAGCGGCACCAAAAGACTTACTCATCACCCCAGTGGCAATCTTCCAACCAGAGTTTTGATCTAAGAGCACCGGTTTATTAAGAGAGATGCCATAGATGGTGATGACCAGACCGACAGCGATGGCGACGACCAAGACCATGGCGGTGGTTTTCTTAGCTTGGCGATTAGCCATAAAGAAACCAATGGCGAGAGGTAAGAGAGCGGCTAGAAAAATAGCTTGGGATAACGCTGAACCGACCGGGCTGAAACTTGATGACAGCAAGGAAGCGACAATGGTGCCGGTTCCGAGATTAAGTTTGGGACCGACGAATTGATAGATTAATTGGAGGACTGCCAGGATGGTTAGAACGACGCCGGAAGAGAGCAGAACGGTAATAATGGTATCTAATGTTTTTTTGGTGGCGACGGCTTGATTGGTCAGGAAAAAGATGAGGGCGGAACTGACTGTCGGGACAAGCAAAATCAGGCTGAGCATGTAAGCCAGAACGGTCAAGATAGGAACCAGACCAGGATTGCCCAAGAAGGTCGGATTGTTCAACAAGAACGAGAGTTTATTATCGTTACCGGATACCAGAGATACAGCCGAGACTAGAGCCAGAAGCAAGACTGGCAAGTCAAAAAGCGACAGGGACAGTGAGACTTTGCCAGATTTGTAAGCTTTAATGGCCCAGAAGATAACGCCCCAAAGGCCAAGGACTGATAAGAGCAAGCTCTTGGGCAAATCAAAAACATTATTAAGAATGGGGAGAAAGAGCAAAGGAGTGAGAAAAGCTAGTGTATATAGTACTGTGGGTACTGGGTTAGACGATAAGCGTTGCCAAAGATTTGCCAAGGCGGCCTGATCTTTGCGAGACAGATTATCCATGGGATTTAAGTTGGAAACGGCTTCGGAAATTGGATCAGCCATAAATTAGTTATTAGTAATTAGTTAATGATGATCAATAAGTACTTTTTAGTTTCTGTTCAAGTAGTTAATATTTATTTTGCCTAACTTGTCAAGGTTCTGTTGGGGGAGGGCGATGATATAGACGGTGTCAGCGCTCTCGGTTTGACCATTGGTAACGAGTCGGACCAGGTTTTGGGATGAGGAATCCAGCGATGGTTGGGTGGTGGGAAGAGCAGTCGCTTGGGTTGTTGCACTGGCCTGGGTCTGAGTGGCAAGGTGATTACTATTAATAGTAGCAGTCAGGAAACCAAGGAATAGACCGACAATAAGGAAAGCAACAGCGTTTCCGGATTGAGACAGGGCAGGACTTGAATAATGGGGTAATGGTGAAGGAATAGGGTTAAACACTTGAACTTCATTGGTAGTAGCTAGTTGATATTTTATTTGAGAATAGGTGAGACCTTGGGATTTGAGCCCTTCGATATTTAATAATTGATTAACAACCGATGGGGGGTAGCAACCAATGATCCGATCGCCGATTTTGCGCCGGACGGTTTGAGGGAGAAGCCGCAACTTGGTCAGATAGGCCAGATGAGTTTTTGGATCGCCATGACCAAATGTGGCGCCGGCCTGACGAGCATTGTCGATGATTTGGTCGATAGTGGCAAGATTTGTATCCATATTTCTTTCGGAAAGAATTGTACCTGTAACCAGAGTAGGGTAGAAAAAAATAGTTGTCAAGATATCAACTTTGGTTTTTGGGGAGAAAGAAGTGCTTTACAATTATTAGCTCTTATATATAATAGCGTAAACATGAGAAAAGCAGTCTTGCTCCTTAGCCTTCTTAGCCTGCAATAGCGGGAGGCTTGGAACAGGAGAAAAGCCGTCCCGCGTAAGCGGGCTTTTTTGTTATTATAAGTATAGTATGGACAACTACGATCCGAGCGTAATCGAGCCCAAATGGCAGAACGTGTGGGAAGAAAAGGGTATTTATAGGGCCCAGGATTTTGGCAAGAAGCCAAAGAAGTATATCCTGGTGGAGTTTCCGTATCCTTCTGGCGCTGGCTTACATGTTGGTCATGCCCGGCCGTGGGCGCCGACGGATGCCTTTGTCCGCAAACTGCGGATGGAGGGCTTTAACGTCTTGTTTCCCATGGGTTGGGATGCCTTTGGCCTGCCGGCCGAGAATTACGCCCTGAAGATGGGTATTCACCCAGCAATTACTACGGCTCAGAACATTGATAACTTCCGCAAACAAGCCAAGAGACTGGGGTTGTCATTCGATTGGAGCCGGGAAGTGAACACTTCTGACCCCAAATATTATAAATGGACCCAGTGGATTTTTGTTCAGCTGTTTAAGAAAGGTCTGGCTTACCAGGATGAGGTTTTGGTCAATTGGTGCCCGTCGTGTAAGACGAATTTGGCGGATGAAGAAGTCCTGCCCAACGGAACGCATGAACGGTGCGGCACGGTAATTGAGAAACGTAAGCAGAAGCAATGG
>CAZQWX010000033.1:0-1872 GCA_964597255.1 uncultured Gammaproteobacteria bacterium
TTCCTTACCTTTTGATGTCAGGCCATATGTGTTACTGGGATATTTCTCGAGTAGCTTGGCATCAATTAAAGCCTTAAGGTGGAAATTAAATTGGTCGGTGGGAACCTTATCCACATTCAAATCAGAAAACCGAGCAGTTGGCTGAAACAGAAGAACCTTAAGAATTTTTCCCTGAATGGGGTGAACTTCAAAATTTGCCTTCATGACGCCATTTTAGGCCATATATACAGACAGTCAAGTGAAGTCGACTTCGGTAAATCTGTTAGCGCTTTGGTGAGGATTTTTGTTTACGGGCACCCATCAGTCCGGGTTTCTCCCGTTCTCTGGCGCGCGGATCACGCGTGAGGAAACCTTTCTTACGAAGTATTGGCTTGAACTTCGGATCAACTTTGACCAGAGCTCGAGAGATGGCAAGAACGGTGGCTCCCAGTTGGCCACTTTTGCCGGAACCTCGGGTATCAATCAGAGTAATAAAGCGACCTGCTGTGTTGGTAGTACGAAAAACTTCTGTATAGGAATCTTTGGCAAAGGGATCGGAAAAATATTTTTCAATCGGCAAACCATTAACATAAACGTCACCGCGAGCAAGTTGCTTACCAGCAATTGTTATTTCCTTCTCTGGTAGGAATAGTCTTGCCTGGGCAGTCGCAGTTTTGCGCCGACCAACAGCACCATAGAAGGACACTTTTTTCTTGGCCTCTTTGGGTTGTTGTACTTCTTCAGTCTCGATAGCTGGTTTTTTGGCTTTTGGCATATTAGCTGAACTTTAATCTGGCAATCCAAATATCGCGCAATTTATTATTGGGCAACATGCCCCAGACAGCATGTCGAATTATCTCTTGTGGCTTGTCTTTGCGCAATGCCCCAAGTGTCGTTGTTTTCAAGCCACCTGGATAACCACTGTAGCGAGTGTAGGTTTTGTCAGTTTCCTTCTTGCCGGTAACTTTGACTTCTTTGGCGTTGGCAATGGTGACAAAATCACCACAATCCAGATGCCGGGTGAAATAGGGTTTACTCTTGCCCACCAACAGATTGGCCACTTGTGTCGCTAACCGACCCAGGTTAGCACTTTTAGCGTCGATGGTGTGGGTTGCTCGTTTAATGTCGGTGGCTTTAGTAACTTTCATAATTATTTGCTTGCCTTTTTAGGTTGAGCTTTTCTGGCTTTGGTAGCTGCTGGTTTCGCTGTTCTAGCAGTCTTAGTTTCCGTTTTCTCCAGAGTTTCGGATTTAGTTCCTGCTTTCTCCGCAATGGCTGGGGCGGCAGTTTCTATACCTTCGACCAATTCCAAATAAACCTTTTCGGCGGTGTCAGAAAACCGCTGGCCTAAATGAACGATCCGGGTATAGCCAGAGTTCCGGTTAGTCATTCTTGGAGCGATTTCCCCAAAGAGTCGATTCAAGCTGTTGGTGGTCCCCATGATTTTGATAACTTGACGTCGGGCCATCACCGGTTCGGTCTTAGCCAGATTAATGACCTTATCGACCATACCCCGAACCGCTTTGGCCTTAGCCATGGTGGTTTCGATCCGGCCCCGTTCCAGAAGGTTAGTAACCAAGCCACGATACAGGGCCTTCGCCTGTTTGGTGTTCCGGTGTAACTGATTACCAAAAACTTTATGTCGCATAAAACAAAGGATTTACACGAATTGGTTACTAATTATCACGAACCAGATTAGTGTAAATTCGTTATAAATTAGTGTTAATCCAAATGTGCCCCTTAGACCGTCAGAGCCACGCCTTTTTCGCGCAGCTTTTCCTCGACGATCCCCAGAGACTTGGCGCCAAGATTTTTGATCTTCAACAACTCCTTTCTTGGTGTGCCCAAGAGTTGGCCCACGGTTTCAATGCCGCCGTTTTTCAGGGCATTTTC
>CAZQWX010000034.1:0-8687 GCA_964597255.1 uncultured Gammaproteobacteria bacterium
GTATTGGCTATGGAAGAACGGGCTAAGGAATTTGACCTGAAGAAAGCTGATTATATTAAGAAAAAATTTGAAGGAAAGTTCGGCGATGTTTTTGTCACCTGGCATATTATGGCTGCCGGAGAAACGATTGGTAAACACAGCAATAATGCTTTTGCGGCCAAGGCAGTGAAGAAAATTTTAATTGATCAAAGAAGAATGGATCTTGGCGAGATTATTGTCACAACTTGTGATGTCGATACGGTGTTCTCGCCACAATACTTGGCTCTCTTAACTTATAAATTCCTCACCTCTAAGAAACCATATAACCGCTTCTTTCAAGCGCCATTATTTTTAAACAACAATGTCAACCGGCTGCCACCATTAATGCAGGTTCGGATTATGATGGGCGATGCTGGAAGATTGGCCGGCCTACAGAAACCCAGTGGGCGATTTATGAACTTTTCGACTTATTCTGTATCCCTGGCCTTGTTGGACCGGGTGGGTTATTGGGATGTGGATGTTATTCCGGAAGATTGGCATATTAATCTCAAGAGTTATTTTGCTCTCAAAGGTGACGTGGATATTGTGCCTTTAAATATCCCCGTAACTGGTGACGCACCTGAATCCACCAGCACTTGGAAGACCATCGTCAACACATATCAAGCTGAGAAACGGTGGGCTTGGGGGGTGGTGGATATCCCATATGTGGTCAAGAATATCTTCCAGCACCCAGAAATTCCCCTATGGGATCGGCTCAATAAATTATTGCTGACAGCCGAGTGGCATATCACTTGGAGTACGTCATGGTTTCTTATCACCATCGGGGCAACGGTACCAACAATTCTCAATCCCGCTTTTGCCCGAACAGTTTTGGGATTCAATCTGCCACGGGCCAGTAGTTTGATTTTGACAACTTGCATTGTGGGACTTTTGGTGATGACTTTTTTTGGCTATATGCTCAATCCCAATACTGAACACAAGATCCGCTCGTTTTTGCACCCTTTGACTTTTATCCAATGGATGACCTTACCAATTGCCGGATTAATCTTCGGGGCATTGCCTGGACTGGAAGCCCAAACCAGGTTAATGCTGGGCAAATATATTGAATACCGGGTCACAGAAAAGGTATAAACTGGATGGGTGTTAGGCTAGTTGTAAAAAGATGAGTTAATCGGTGGCTGGTCGGTATCCTTCTTGGTGTTTTGATGCTGTGTATTCCCTTTTGGTTCGCAAAATGAGCCAGCAAATGTTAAAATTATCGCATCAAGGCTGGCCAAATTAAAAAATACCACATTTGACGAAATTGCTAAACAGACTTCAGCAAATGCGCATAAACTTTTTGGGTTATGAATGATTTAATTACCAAATATATTAATTATCACCCAGTGCGCACCCAACGTGGACTAGAGATTTTAACCGGGATGGTGCCATGGGTGGTCATTATCTCCATCGTTGTCGGCAGTTTTATTATCCCAAACGTCGTAGCCTATTTTATTATCGCCTTTAATGTCTATTGGCTCTATCGGTGTTTACAACTAGCGTTCTATGCCACCCTGGGCTATCTCAACATCCGAGCAACCAAAAAGGTCAATTGGCAAGAAAGATTAAAACCCAACTCAGTCTGGCAGATTGTCATTATTTGTATGGTTAAAGAACCCCTGGAATTGGCAGAACGGAATTTAGATTCACTTTTAGCGCAGAACTTTCTCACAAAAAGAATGATGGTAGTTATCGCCATGGAACAACGTGCTGGCGAGGAATTTAACCGACCAAGATCACAATTTCTAACTAAAAAATACCAACATAAATTTGGCCGATTATTGGTCACGTTTCACCCGTTAAAACCCAGCGAAACTATCGGCAAACACAGTAACGAAGCTTATGCTGCTAAAAAAGCCAAGGAAAAATTGGTGGACGAAATGGGCGTCCCTATCGAAAATATTTTGATTACCACATCAGATATCGATTGTGTCTTTCCACGACAATATTTCTCTCTGCTCGCTTACAAATTTCTCAGTGCAAAAATGCCATTTAATCAGTTTTTCCAGGCGCCGATTTTTATGCACAATAACATCCAGCGGGTGCCGGTTTTTGTGCGCCTACCGTCAATGATTGGTGGAATTTATTTCCTCTCCGTTCTGCAAAAATACAGCCAGCGATTCTTGAATTTCTCCACCTATTCCCTGTCGTTAAAACTTCTAAATAGAGTTGGTTATTGGGATGTCGATGTCATTCCTGAAGATGCCCATCTTTACTACAAGTGTTATTTTGCCCTTAGTGGGAAAGTTTATGTGACGCCGTTATACCTGCCGGTTTCCATTGACGCTGCCGAAGCGAATTCTCTTTTGGGAACACTGGCAAATAGTTATCAGCAAAATAAGCGTTGGGCCTGGGGAGTAGTAGACATCCCCTATGTCATTAAAAACTTCTTTCTGCATCCGGAAATCCCTCTGTGGGATAAGATCATTAAGTTATCGTTAACACTGGAGACACATTTCATTTGGAGTACATCCTGGTTCTTGATCACCTTAGGTGCCACCATTCCAACACTGCTCAACCCGGCATTTGCCGGGACCGTTTTGGGTTTCAATCTCTCACGGACCAGTAGCTTGATTTTGACCATCTGTTTAGTGGGAGCAGCAGCCATAACGACTTATGATTTATTGTTAAGGAATAAGTTGCGTCACATCTTCTTGCCTACCACATATTTCCAGTGGCTATTGTTGCCAATCACCGGACTGATACTCGGTTCACTGCCGGGTTTGGAGTCACAAACCCGTCTGATGTTGGGAAAATATCTGGGCTATCACGTGACTGAAAAAAAGGCGTAAAATAGAATCAATGCCCAGGATAAAAATTAACTGGTGGTTAGTCGGCATTCTTCTTGGTATTCTGCTGCTGCGTATTCCCTCGTGGTTTGAGCCCAATTGGTATGGTGACGAGGGCATTTATCTGGCCCTGGGTCAGGCAATTAATCGTGGGGGTGTGCTGTATCGGGATATCTGGGACAACAAACCGCCACTTTTGTATCTCCTCTATGCAATTCAGCCAACACTGCTGTGGGCAAAATTATCGGCTACTGTCTTTGTCCTGGCCACGTGTGGTTTGGTTTATGTGTTAGCGAAAAAGATTTTTTCTGATCAAAAAAATGATGCGGTGTACAGTCTGATGGCAGTCGGCATTAGTGGGATTTTTCTCTCCATCCCGTTTTTTGAAGGAACAATTGCCAATGCGGAACTATATTTCACCCTCCCAATTGTTCTTGGGGCACTTCTGGTATGGAAAATGGTTAGTGGTGGTTTTCGAACTGTCACTGCCAGTTGGGTAGGGTTATTAGCAGCGATTGCTTTCTTATTCAAGGTGCCGGCAGTATTCGATTTTGGAGGATTAATTTTGGCCTATCTGATCATCGATCTTGAGAAGGGTTTCGTGTGGAGTCGATTGGGAATTATCAGGACTGTTAGAAAGAAAATAAACATACTGATGCCGATTGGAGTAGTCTTTGTTATTCCCCTGGCTATAACTGGCATTTATTTTTATCTCAACCATGGTCTGTCAGACTTTATAATTGCCGCTTTCTCCCAAAATGCTTCTTATGTGGCGATAGATTCCGGACCATTGTCAAAGCTGTCTAATCCCCTCTTTGTCAAAGCAATTGTCCTGTTATTTGGTAGCGCTTTATTAATGCTGGGTTATTGGAAGAAGCGAGTTTCTAAGGAACTACTATTTTTATCCTTATGGTTTGGGTTTGCACTTTATGGAGCGTTACTCTCTAACAGACCGTACATGCATTACCTCTTACAGATAGTAGTGCCGACTACGCTGCTTATGGGATATGTTCTGGTGAATGTTAAAAAATACTTCTGGGTTCTCGCGGCATTAATATTAATAGGAGTTTACCTGTGGCGCTCATTTACTGGGGCATTTAATTTGGACACTGCGGCTTATTATCGAAACTTTTGGAACTATATTTCGGAACGGGAAAGTTGGGATGATTACGCCGCCAACTTCGACCCAAGAACACTAACCATTTATCAGGTGGCTGACTTTATTAGACAGAATACTTTGCCTAATGACCCAATTTTTGTTTGGGCTGACGCCAGTTATATATATGTTTTGGCCAATCGCCCACCAGTGACCAAATTTATTGCTGCCCATCACCTGTCAACCATCGATCCGGTAAATTACAACCTGGTAATGGACAGACTGAATCGGTTCCAGCCAAAATACATTCTGGTATCCCGACCGGTTGGTTTCCAATTCCCAAATTTGGAGGTCTTATTAGCAAAAAACTATCGTCTGGTTAACATGTTCAATGACATCTATGTTTACAAAAACATGGCTCACACTTCCCCCCAGCCATGGTCGATCCAATATCCCTAATCGAACGGCAGCTTAATTTCTAAGAGATCTTCGGGAATGTCTGCCAAGAAGCGACTGATGATGTTAGATGTATTGGCTCCAAAAAAGAGCCGGCGCCGGGCATAGGTGAGATAGAGTTTTTCTTTCGCCCGAGTAATGCCGACATAGCAGAGACGACGTTCTTCTTCCATTTCCAGGCTATCCATCAGAGATCGACTATGAGGGAAAAGGCCTTCTTCCATGCCAACCATAAAGACCACGGGGAATTCCAACCCCTTAGCAGCGTGTAAAGTCATTAAAGTCACGGCATTACCGCTGACAGACCGGCGACTTTCTTTCTCAACTAGGGAGACATTTTCTAAAAATTCCTGCAATTGAGGAAATTCCTGGGCAACCGAGCGAAGCTCTTTAATATTTTCCAGACGAGCCAAATCCTCCTCATTGTCAGCATCAAAAAGATCAAGATAGGAGGCCACTTCTAGTGTCTTATCTAGAAGTTCCAATGAATTAGTAGTAGGAACAAATTTGTGTTCTAAGAACTTTGCCAACCGGCCCTTACCAAGCTTTTCAACCCGCTTATAGGACACGGTATCTTTGGGATTGTGGATTAGACGCAGATAAGAAAGCACATCTTTGATTTCCTTGCGTTCATAGAACCTGGTGCCACCGACCAGAATATAGGGCACGCCGGAATGGAGAAAGGTTTCCTCAATAACCCGAGATTGAGCGTTGGTCCGATAAAGGACGGCAAAATCCGCCAGAGTAAACTTGGCCGATTGGGTTAATCTAGTTAACTCGGATACTATAAATAGCGCCTCGTCCTGCTCATTACGGGCTTCGTAGAGGATAATTTTTTCGCCGCCATCCTTATTAGTCCACAACTTGAGAATTGGGTGGGTTTTGTTTTTGGAAATCACCCCATAGGCAGCATCCAAAATCTTCTGGGTTGAGCGATAGTTTTGTTCCAGATTAAAAGTACGGACCTGAGGAAACTCAGTTTTGAAATTAAGAAGATTTTTAAAATCTGCTCCGCGCCAGGAATAGATGGATTGAGAAAAATCACCAACCACACAAATGTTGTGATATTTCTTGGCAAGTAGCCGGGTCAATTCAAATTGGGCGTGGTTAGTGTCCTGATACTCGTCAACGAGAATATATCTCCACCTGGTTTGATATTTATTTAATGTTTCCGGTGACTTAGTGAACAACCTGACGGTTTCCATGATTAAGTCATCGAAGTCCAGCGCCTCGTTTTCATGAAGAGATTTCTGATAGGACAGATAGATCTGGGAGACAATTTCTTGAAAATGACCGCGGGCATATTGAGGATATTCTAGAGAATTAATTAATTGGTTTTTAGCTTGACTGATGGTGGCAAGAATGGCCGATGGGTTATAGTTTTTGGTTGAAATATCCATTTTCTTCATGATGTCCTTGACCAGGTCAGTTGAGTCGGAATCGTCGTAAATTGCAAAGCCGGTCGGGATGCCGATTTCTCGGCCGTCGAGGCGAAGAATCTTGGTACAGACCGAATGAAAAGTACCAGCCAGAGGAAAAGTGACTTGAGTCTGGTCACTTGCGGCCAATAACTTAAGTACCCGGTCTTTCATCTCATTGGCGGCCTTGTTGGTAAAAGTGACCAAAAGAATCTCCGAAGGTTCAGCGAGTTTTTTGGCGACTAAATAGGCCACCCGATAGGTCAGAACCTTAGTCTTGCCGCTGCCAGCTCCTGCCAGAACCAGGACCGGACCGTCGGTAGCAGTGACAGCAGCTTGTTGTCGAGGATTGAGGTCAGAGAGGATATCAACCATAGAGAGATGATACAATGGACAGCGATGATGGGAAAGGTCCGAACATTTTTTTACGTCCTGCGCAACAGCCTGATAAACCTGGACTATTACCGGGAACTGGTGGGGACCAAGTTCTCGTTTTCAGTAAAGTATTTCTATGGACTGCTGGTCCTTACAGCTTTGATTGGTTTTCTGCCACTGATTGTCGGCATCGCCCTTGTCTTACCAACACTACCAAAAATTATCGCCCAAAGTAAGACATCCACAGAAACTGTTTATCCCCAGGATCTTGTGTTGACAATCAGAAATGGTAGTTTATCAACCAATGTGCCGGAGCCATACTACATCAATGTCCCAGGTCTGGATAAGCATTTGTTGGCTATCGACACCACGGCCAATACTGGTGATTATGCCAAGTATGGAAGCTGGATATTGGCCACCAAAAATTCTATGGTCACACCAAAATCGGAGGTTGCCGGAGATGTCCAAGTAACACCGCTGATAGATATTGTCGATAATGCTACAGTAACCCACGATTCTTTTCTGGCGATTGTGAACAGAATTTATGCGTACAAAAATTATGTAACTCCGTTCCTTGTTGTCTTAGGACTATTCCTGTTGACCATCGGGCCACTCGTGGCAGGAGGATTAATGCTGGCCTGGAATCTGGTTTATTTAGCGCTGTTTACGGTGATTGCCCGGCTGCTAGCTGGTATGACAAAATTGAATTTAACCTATGGCCAAACATATCGGTTGGCAATACATGCGTCAACCCTGCCGGTTTTATTCTTTGCCTTACTCTCGATTTTAGGCCTAGTTCCGGCCATTCCTTTCGGTTATTCGCTGATCCTTGGCGTATTTATGGTGATCATCTTCTTACATTTGAAACCCAAAACTGTTTAATATGGAAGACAAATTTTTGCTTGTTGCCAATTGGAAAGCCAATGATCCAAAAATCGATTTATGTAGTTTGCAATCAACTGATGAAATTGAGATTGCCGTGGCAGCTCCATACCCCCTGATTACTACCATATCTGACGGGATTTCTCGAGCAGCGCAAGATGTGTCGGCTTTTCCGGTTGGGGCATACACCGGTGAGGTTCCAGCGACATTACTGGCCAACTTGGGAGTGAAGTATTGTTTAGTGGGACACTCAGAAAGAAGAAGGTACCTTGCAGAGACAAATAGTACCGTCGAAGCCAAGATAGAGACAGCAATTAAGGCTGGAATTGTGCCCATCATTTGTGCCCAAACACTGGAGGAAGTTCCGCCAAATGTCAGGAATTTTTCAGCCGAGAAATATTTAATTATGTACGAACCAGCGAAAGCAATTTCAACTGATGGTCAGTATCATTCCGAAAACCCACAGAAGGTGGCAGAAATGATTTCCGATTGGCAAAAAAAATTGCCAAATGGGGTGAGGTTGCTTTACGGCGGTAGTGTTAATCCGCAAGATGTAACAGCCTATGTGGAATTAGGCCAAAGTCTGGTATCTGGTTTGGTAGTGGGTCATGCGTCTTTGGAAACGGAGTTATTTAAAACTATTGTTACGGCATGCCTGCACAGTCTAAATTCTCACTTGGCATAAATAGATTTAAGCGCCGACTGCTCCAGAATTATGCTCTGATGCGGCGCTTCTTTTGGTTGGGACTAGTGGTAGTAATTCTGGTAGCGGCAGTGGTAGTTTTGCGCCCCTTAGGAACCATCGCTGGAGACTTTTTATTTGGACCAGTGAACATTTTCTCGGTCATCGCCCATAAGGATCAGGTCATTAAAAACACCAATGGCCGGACAAATATTTTGCTGTTAGGTATTGGTGACCAAGGGCATGATGGACCAAATTTGACGGACACGATGATTGTCTTATCGGTCCAGACAGTATTTCCCAACAATAATAATGTTGCCCTGCCGCCAGCAGTCATGATTTCTATCCCCAGGGATATTTATTTAGATAGTTTACAGGGCAAGGTTAATTCGGCATACGCCGAAGGTCAGGACCAAACGCCTCCGGCGGGATTAACTTTGGCCAAGGCAGCGGCGTCAGAAATAACGGGACTCCCGATCCACTATGCCGTTCGGGGCGATTTCTCGGTATTTCGCAAATCAATAGACCTATTGGGTGGGATTGATGTCAACGTCGAACACACGTTTGATGATTACGAATATCCAATTGATGGCCATGAAACCGATACCTGCGGGTTTTCGCCGGAGGACGTGGCCACCAAATCGGCATCAATTGTGGACGACACTTCGGCATTGACCGCTTTTCCCTGCCGGTATGAACATTTGCATTTTGACGCCGGATTGCAACATATGGATGGAGCCACAACTTTGAAATTTGTCCGCAGTCGGCATGCCACCGGCGACGAAGGCACGGATTTTGCCCGGTCACGCCGGCAACAACTGGTTTTGGAAGCGGTTAAGGCTAAGATCTTTTCCACCCAAACGCTACTGAATCCAGCAAAAATTTTAGATGTATACAATCAATTTAAGTCGAATATTGACACTGACATTGACCCGACGGAAGTGGGAGCTTTTCTGCAATTGGCTCTGAAG
>CAZQWX010000035.1:0-3890 GCA_964597255.1 uncultured Gammaproteobacteria bacterium
GACTTCGATCTCGTGAAAAAGAACCCCAAAATTTTTGCTGGTTATTCTGATTCTACTACGCTCCAGCTTGCTTTCTTGGCCAAAACCGGTTTGGTGACTTTTCACAGCCCCAATGCCCTCTATTTACCAGGTAGAAAAATCAAGGGCTACACGCTCAGTAACCTCTGGAACGTACTGACTACCATTGATCGAGGAGTAACTATCGAGCCGCAATCGGTTTGGCAAGAAACCCGGTCGGGATCAGCCGAAGGTATCCTTTTTGGCGGTAATCTAACCTCGATTTGCCGACTTTTGGGCACGCCCTGGGATCCCATTGCTGCCTTGGACAAGAATTTTGGCCCGGATGCCCAATTCATTTTCTTTTGGGAAGAGGCCTGGGAACAGTTTTCAGAAATCATGCGTACACTCTGGCAAATGCGTAATACTGGTTTTTTCCACCGGGTCTCCGGCATGATCATTGGTAAACTAACTGACGTTAAAGAAAAGGATTACACTGCCTTTCCAGAGAAAAAAGATCTTCTTCGGGAAGTAACACTACCTTTTGGCTTCCCGGTGCTTTATGGTATGGACTTCGGCCATGAAGTTCCTCAGGCAACCGTTCCTATTGGTGTCACTGCCCGGATGAATACAAAAAGTTCCCGATTAGAAATTTTAGAACCGGCAGTTGTCTAATGCAGCTAATTCCTGATTGGCTTTATCCTCAAACCGTGGAAATTGTCCACTCAAAATTTAACGGTGATATTAAAGTGGTCTGCTCTCGTGGTCGCTATAGTGTTTGGGTTGGTGGTTTTGAACAATCTGGGGTAATGGTTGAGGCGCTTTGGAAGAAAGGTTTGAAGGAAGCAGAAAAATATTTTGTTTCCCCGCCAAAAAAAGTACTCATCCTTGGTTTTGGTTGTGGCAGTGCCGCCAAGCTCATCTCGCAAAAGTGGCCAAAGGCAAAAATCACCGGTATCGAAATCGATCCAGTGATGATTAAGCTTGGCAAAAAATATTTTGATCTAGGTGCGAACTCTGGTCTTCAGATTTTTGAAGCAGCTGCATCTAAATGTATTAAATTATTGGCACAACAGCATAAAAAATTTGATCTAATTCTGGTTGATATCTATTCTGGAGGCCAACTTGGAGAGAAGATTGTATCGAATAGCTCTCTTGGTAACCTTAAAAAAATTTGCACCCGAAACAGACGACTAATTTTCAATCAGTCCTCGTTTAAAGAGTCTAAGGGAACGCTTGAGGCATTCCAAAGAAAAATTTCTGCAAACTTTGCTATAAAGCAGATTATAAAAACAGAGTATAACTTGCTAATGGTTTGCTAACTTCTAACCTTCAGGATGGTATCCTAATACATCTGCAGTAATGTTGGCTATCTTATCAAAGCCAGAGTCACCTTTCAGTCTGCCACGTCGTTCTAGGATTCGTGTAATCAGCTGGCAAACTTCTTCTCTTGTCGGTGATGTCCCATTCGATTCAAGTGATTGCCGTACCCGCCGAATCTGATCGTCCCTATCTTCTCTCGCTTGAACAACCAATTGCTCGAGTTGGTCTTGGTCAGAAGGTAACTTAACTGCTCCCCTAAAGGCTGGAAGCATATCATTAACAAAATCTAACAATTCGGGCGGAACAGGTAGTCCTGGCCTTCGTGACACCACAGAAATCATGACACCATAGCCAATAAGTTGTCGAGTTGCTCTATCTAGTTCCTGGGTTTTTCTGGGATTCATTTTATAGAAAGAATTATATCCTCTCAGTCAAAGCAGCTGGTAAAATGCTAAAATACTGGCGCCATGTTTAACTTTTTAGGAAAGATTCTCAACTCTAACGATCAGGAGATCAAGCGGCTCTCTACGGTAGTTGAGAGCGTCAATAGCCTTGAATCAAAATTTAGGAAACTTATGACCCCCGAATTTGCCAAGAAAACCGCCGAACTAAAATTGCGCCTGGAGCGGGGAGAAAGTCTTGATGACCTTTTGCCAGAGGCTTTTGCGCTGGTGCGCGAAGCCAGTTCTCGGGTGAATAATGAGCGCCATTTTGACGTCCAAATCCTGGGGGCTATTGTTTTGCACCAGGGCAAAATTGCTGAACAAAAAACGGGCGAAGGAAAGACTCTTACTGCCTCCATGCCGCTCTATCTCAATGCCTTGACTGGTCGGGGAGTTCATCTGGTAACTGTTAACGACTACCTGGTCAAAGTGGGTGTCGGTTGGATGGGGGCAATATATCACCTCCTCGGTCTTTCCAGTGCCGGGATCATCCACGACACGTCACTTATTTATGATCCGAACTTCACTGATGACAGTGCCACTGATTGGCGGCTCCGCCATTTGCGGCCCATTTCTCGCAAAGAAGCCTACAACGCGGATATCACCTATGGTATTAATTCCGAGTTTGGTTTTGACTATTTGCGTGACAACATGGCCCGGACCGCTGCCGATATGGTTCAGCGCCAGTTCCATTATGCAATTGTGGATGAGGTCGACTCTGTTTTAATCGATGAGGCCCGAACACCCCATATCATTTCTGCTCCCGACTCCGAACCGACCCAAAAATATTACGACTATGCCCGGATGGTCGAGAAACTTACCCCCAAACTGGACTTTGTCATTGATGAAAAACTCCGCACTGCTCATTTGACTGACCACGGAGTCGGTAAAATTGAACAACTTTTGGGTACACACGATATTTATGAGAAAGATTTTTCTACAGTTCACCACATTGAAGCTGCTCTCAAGGCCAAAACACTCTATCAACGAGAGAAAGAATATATTGTCAGGGATAACCAAGTTATTATTGTTGATGAGTTTACTGGCCGGCTGATGCCTGGGCGGCGTTGGAGCGAGGGCATCCATCAGGCAGTTGAAGCCAAAGAAAATGTGTCGATTCAACAAGAATCGAGAACTCTAGCCACCATTTCTCTCCAAAACTATTTCCGTAAATACGAAAAGTTGGCAGGCATGACTGGGACTGCCGCTACTGAGTCCGAAGAGTTCCACAAAATTTATAACCTGGATGTTGTCGCTATTCCCACCAATCAACCCATGGTCCGAATTGATAACGCCGACTCGGTTTATAAAACCCAACGGGCCAAGTATGCTGCTATTGTCCGGGATATTGAAGAATGTTATAAATCCGGCCGACCGGTATTAGTGGGCACGACCTCGATCGATAAAAATGAAATCATCGACCAATTTCTCCGTCACAAGGGCATTCCCCATCAGATTTTGAATGCTAAGCAGCACGAGAAAGAAGCCGCCATCATTTCTCAGGCTGGTAAAAAGGGTTCGGTAACTATCGCCACCAACATGGCCGGGCGGGGAGTGGATATAATTTTGGGTGGCAATACACCTAAACGCGAGGATGGTCAACCGATGGTTGATACCAAAGAGTGGCAGCAGTGGCAAAAAGATCATGACGAAGTGGTTGCCCTTGGAGGATTGCACGTCATTGGTACCGAACGCCATGAAAGCCGGCGGATTGATAATCAGTTACGGGGTCGGGCCGGTCGGCAAGGTGATCCTGGTTCCAGCCGGTTCTTTATTGGCTTGGATGACGACATCATGCGATTGTTCGGTGGTGACTCGGTCAGCAAACTGATGACATTCTTCAACATTCCCGAAGATCAACCATTGGAACACGGTATGGTGAGTAAGGCGATTGAACAAGCCCAAAGCAAAGTAGAGCAATTTAATTTCGACTCCCGTAAACATCTTCTGGAATATGACGACGTCATGAATAAACAGCGGGAGATTATCTATGATCTGCGCAAAAAAGTCCTAGATGTGGAAATTCCCGAGCCGGTCAAGACGACTGATGCTAAAAAACCTGCTAAAAAACCCGACGAAAAAACTGAAGCCCTGAAGCAAGAAGTTATGGAAAAAATTGACCGGGAA
>CAZQWX010000036.1:0-4771 GCA_964597255.1 uncultured Gammaproteobacteria bacterium
GCCTGAAGACGTAGCCACTTGCGGCAAGACCAACTGGCCATTAACAATGGTCGGCATAATCACATCCGGGTTGGCAGCCGACCCGCCTTTGCCCGAGAATATCGCCCCCACTTTCGCCCGGAAAATAAATAAAACCACCACCACTAAGCCCAAGGCCAGTCCCGCCGCTAGTTGCCGCCATAAACCAGACAGCCGCCAGCGAATTGTTTCCCAATCAAAATTTTTCATCACGGGTTTTAAGAAGAAACTATATCGCCATTATACATTAGAGGAGAAGAGGTAAAACCTACTTTTTTGCTAATTCTGCATCCAGAGTGCTCTGGAATTGGGTATATGGTTGAGCCCCTACCACCGGCGTAGATCCAATCGCAAAACTTGGCGTACTCTGGAAACCGTCCTTATTGGCTTCGGCAACATCTGCCTGTACCTGCGAGTTGTATTTCTGAGCATCCAGACAACTGTTAAACTGCGTGGCATCTAACCCTACTGCCACCGCAAACTGCTTCAAATTAGCCTGAGAAAACGCCCCAGAATTCTCCTGGCCTTGATGAGTAAACAGATAATCATGGAATTCCCAAAACTTATTTTGTTCCTTGGCACACAATGCGGCATTGGCCGCCCAAGTCGACTCCTGACCCAGAAAAGCCAGGTTCTTATAAACAAATTTCACTTTTCCAGTGTCCACATAGTTTGCCTTAATCTGTGGCCAGGTCTGGGTGTAAAACTGTTCACAGAAAGGACATTGATAATCAGCAAATTCCACCAAGGTCACTTTGGCATTGGGATTACCTAAAACCGGATCACTAGCTGTGGTTGTTACTGAAACCGTGGTCGGAGCTGTTGGAGCTGTTGGCGCAGTAGGTGCTGCCGCTGCTGGAGCCGCTGCTGTTCCGGCCGTTCCACCCTTTTCCAAATATTGAATCTTCACATACATGCCACCCAACGCCGCTCCCACAATAAAGATGATTACCGCTCCCAAAACCGCATAAATTGTCTTTGCACCATTCATAGTCTTGCCATTTTTCCACAAACTACTCGTCCTTGTCAATTGGTAAAACCGTACTCCCACAATTTCCATACCTGTGATACTATCAACTCTGAACTATGAACTCAGAATTGTACGACGTCGCCATCATTGGCAGCGGGCCGGCCGGCCTAACTGCCGCCACCTACACCTCTCGCGCCAACCTCAAAACTCTTGTCTTGGCTGGTGACAAGTGGGGCGGCCAGCTCATGCTCACCACCACCATTGAAAACTACCCCGGCTTTCCGGATGGCATCCAGGGTCCGCAGCTCATGGAGAACATGAAGACCCAAGCCGAAAAATTCGGCACCAAGATTACCCTAGAAAATGTTGTTTCCATCTCCGGCTCCCCTATGAACTATGAACTAACAACTCCGAACTCCTCGTATATGGCCCGTGCTATCATTATCGCCACCGGCGCCGATACCCAGTGGCTGAACCTACCCAACGAGCAACGTCTCATCGGCCATGGTGTCAGCAGCTGTGCCCCTTGTGACGCCTTCTTCTTTAAAAACAAAAGGGTTGCCGTGGTTGGTGGCGGTGACAGTGCTATGGAAGAAGCGCTTGTTTTAACTAAGTTCGCTTCCGAGGTCACCATTATTCATCGTCGCGACGCCTTCCGTGCCAGTAAAATCATGCAGGATCGTATCCTTTCCAACACGAAGATTAAAATCATTTATAACTCCGAGGTTACCAATGTTCTCGGCTCCGACCACGTCGAGGGTCTTGCTCTTAAATCTACTACTAACCAAGAACTAATAACTAACAACTTCCCCGTGGATGGTCTCTTCGTCGCCATTGGCCACAAGCCAAACTCCCAGATTTTCGGCGACCTGGTAGAAATTGATGACAAGGGCTACATCGTCAAATCAAAAACTGAAGGTATCTTTGTTGCCGGCGATGTCCATGACCACACCTATAAACAGGCTATTACTGCTGCCGGTTTCGGTTGTCAGGCTGCCATGGACGTGGAAAAGTGGCTGGAGAACAACTCTTAGTACAACTTAGTTCCCTTTACTACCTGTCATTTCCTTACGGGTTTTTCGCATCGCCCACCCTGTTGCCACCAAGAAATACAGACCTACTATAACCGCTGACGGAACAGCCCAATCACTTGATACCTCGGAAACAGATTTCAAAACTGACGTAAACAATAAGCCATAAAATGCGATGTCTGCAAATCTTTCGCGAGCAGCACCTTCGGGGCTTGTTGACTTCGTCAGCTTAGCTACCGGCCCGTCAAGAATATCAGTAATAAAGCCTCCGACCATTAAATCTCTAAACAATCCGTAATTCCCTTGGCTAAGAGCGAGCCCCGCTCCCAACGTCATGCCAGCTCGCATTACTGTGAGAGAATTAGCAACAAAGTAACCAGGGGTCTTTTCGGGAACCTTTACTTCTGGAGTTTTATCACCATCTGTCACACCCCAATAATATCACCAAGCTATCAAAGTTACTCCCAACATCTCTATATCAGTGCGGAGACCTCTTTCACCAGTGCTTCTTTCCCTTGATATCCCACTATTTGCTTAACAATCTTTCCACCCTTAAAAACAATCAATGTGGGAATGCTCATTACCCCATACTTTGCTGCTGTCTGCTGGTTAGCATCCACATCCAACCGGCCCACCACCAACTTCCCTTCATACGTTTTGGCTAACTCTTCCACAATCGGCGCGATCATCTTGCATGGCCCACACCAGTCAGCATAAAAGTCCACCAGCACAGGAAGCGTCGCCTTTAATGCTTGTTCCTCAAAGTTTTGGTCGGTCAATTGCATATCCATAACGTCGACCAAGATAAACTAAATCCGACATTCTGTCAAGGCCTGCTCCATTGCCTTTTCGATCTCAGCAATAATTTCCTTTGCCTCCATCAAAGATAGTGGTCGATTTCTCCCTGGCCAGAAATGAAACACCTGGTTTCTCCCCTTTTTCCACGCCTGCCAAAGTACTTCCGGCAGTTCCTCACCACCACACAACTCCATTATCCGATCATAAACCGACTCGGTGTGCCGAAACTCCTTTTCCAACTGCGGGTTTAAAGCCTTACCCACCCGCCAATGGTCGCTGTGATATTGCTGCTCCGAAATTGCCCCAATTTTAAAGAATAACTCCTTCAAAAAACCCTCATAACCCTTTGCATAGAGGAAGATTAAAAATGAGTAATCTTTATATCCAATTTCAATAGAATTAACTAATTTATTAGCATCTTCAAATAGTGCTTGAAGATCAGGATTTAAAAATTGCTGCAGCTTGTCCGACATAAACAAACAGTTTACTGACGTGATACCGTACTCCCATATTTACTCAAAAAACACGCATAGTCCAACATATTAATCGTCCCGTCTCCGTTGCAATCATAGCACTGGCCGTTATTTCCCCCGTTCTTTTGACAAGCCGTCACTGTAGCGCCACTAGACGTTCCACAGGCATTAGGCGATTGAGAAGTATTGCAAGTCTGTCCGGCAGTCGTGCAGTCAGAGCTGGAAGCGCAACAAGTTCCCCCTGCTGCTGTGCAACCATTGGCATTAGCCGTTGCCCCGGAAACAACCGCACATGTTTTACCAACGCAACCATAATAGCTGCTGCCAGTAGATGTTTTACATGCATTCGGTGTTTGTGTTGTGTCGCACGTACTACCCGAAGAACAATCTGAGCCGGACGCACAACATGTCCCACCTGCTCCTGTGCACCCGTTAGCGTTAGCAGTCGCCCCGGTCACTACCGCACACGTTTTACCCACGCAACCATAATAGGAAGTCGTTGATGACTTACACGCATTTGGCGTTTGACTGGTATCACAAGTTGCCGGAGATGTACAGTCAGAACTCGACGCGCAACAAGTTCCCCCTGCTGCTGTGCAACCATTGGCATTAGCCGTTGCTCCAGATACCACCGCACATGTTTGACCCACACAACCATAATAGGTCGTTCCTGATGCTGGTGTCGTAAAATTTACGCATGAGCTCCCATTTGTTGAGTTGCTATAGATCAGCCAGGAATAATGCATATTCGGCTGCAAAGTTGCATTTGCCGAGATCACACCCCAAGCTTTAGAAGTATCTGTCGGCGCCGGTGCGTTATAAAACTTAATAGATCCCTGACAATTAGCACTAGCAAAAATATCCAAACTTGCCGCCGAACCACTCCCTCCAGTAGGTAGTGTCCAGGTGAACGTGGGCGTTAATGTGTTAATTGTCCCACTGGGCAAGTTCGCCACATAACCACCAGTGGCACTCCCAGAAGTTGGTGTAAACAACCAATCAACATTATAAACATCACTATCGTTTTCAAAGGTAAAGGAGTAAGAGTTTCCATCCACAATCTTTGCCGCCCGATTATGGGTACTGTCAGAAGCCTGGCAAGTGTCTTTAGACCCCCCCTTACAATAAAAACTACTGCCAATATTACAAACAAATCCATTGTAACAAACAACCGCCTGAGTCTTATAGCCACTGAGTGTATCTACAGTTGACCTCATATCACCCCTACCCAAACCACCCAACTCATGGCCTTGATCTTGCCAACCACAATGGGTAGGATGATTGGGATCACAAGTGAAATCATAACCACCACCGCTATAAATGTGTATTGTTTGTTGTGCGGCTACATTATCCATCTTATCTTCGCCACTAGCAGTATTGTTATAACTACACAAAGCTTTTCCCCTCGAGATGGTGGTAGTCGTAAACTTACATGTTCCCGCCATACCAGCATTGCTACTGAAAGCCCTCGGAAAATTCAC
>CAZQWX010000037.1:0-7863 GCA_964597255.1 uncultured Gammaproteobacteria bacterium
TTTTCCCACTCATCATTTCACAACAATCAATTCCTCACTAATCTAGCTACCAACTTTTTCTTCGGGAAAAATCGGATCCCGTTTGATAATTTCTCTGTCATCGCCGATAAAACTTTTTCTTTTGCCAAAGCCGTAGGTGCAAAACTAGTCGTTTTCCACACCTATCATCTCGACCACCACCATCTCCCTAAAAGTCTGGCTTGTCTTGATGCCGCCGAGAAAAAATATCACATTACCCCGGTCATCGAACACGAAGCAATTTATGTCCACGCTTGGACAAAAAATCCGTGGAAATATTTCCAACCCATAGACGGCAACTTCGACTGGACCATTAATCCCGCAAAATTAATCACAACACTAGACAAACTTTATCCTGCCAAACAATTTGCTCTTTGCATCGACACCGGTGCTCTAATTGGTACCAGAATACCGGTAATCACCACCGTTGCCAAAAATTTTACTCGCATTGGTCATGTTCATGTGGCAGACAACCTACCTGACAGCGACTTAGCTCTCGAAATCAGCGATCCTATCAACATTGAATTGGTCAAGCTGCTCTATCAAAGAAAATATTCCGGTTTCATCAATACCGAAGTTGACATGACCATGGGAAGTCTGGAAGAACGAATTGGTATGATCTATGGATTGAGTTCAATCTTGCACCTGCCAGTCCTCAAACATCAAGCCACTGTCAACGCTCAACGTCACTTGCAAAAATCTTGCGAATATCTACTCCATAACATCTAATGACCAACATCACCAAACGCAAACAAGAGCACATTACCCTTGCCCTGGATACCAACTCACAAACCGGCAAGAGCCTTTTCGCAGATTATCTCTTGCCCTATCGGACTCTCCCAGAAATAAACCTGGCTGACGTTGACACTTCCACCACTCTTCTGGGGAAGAAAATCAGCCAACCATTAATCATTTCTTCGATGACCGGCGGGGTAAAATTTGCTCAAACTATCAATGCCAATCTTGCCATCGCCGTGGAGAAAATTCATGGCGCTATGGGTGTTGGCTCACAGCGCATCGGTCTGGAAATTGACGAGGCCAAGCAGTCTTTCATAACTGTCCGCAAACTTGCACCCACTGCCGTAATTTTTGCCAACATGGGCGCCCAACAACTCAACTATGGCTATAAACTAACAGACTACCAAAGAGTTGTCGACATGATCCAAGCCGACGGTCTTTACCTGCATCTCAACCCCCTCCAGGAAGCCATCCAACCGGAAGGTGATACAAATTTTTCCAACTTACTTTCTAAAATTGAAGGTTTAGTACAGACCATCTCTGTCCCCATCTTTATTAAAGAAGTCGGTCATGGACTTGATCCGATCACCGCCAAAAAATTAGTAGACATAGGTGTTACCGGCATCGACTCTGCCGGGGTTGGTGGCACCTCCTGGGCCTGGATTGAAAGCCAGCGGGCCCATAATGATGACCTAGGCCGATGGTTTAAGGATTATGGTTATCCCACCGACTGGCTTATTCCTAAACTGGCCGAGTCCAAAGGCAAAGCTAGTCTGGTCGCCAGTGGCGGCATCCGCTCCCCCCTTCAGGGCCTCAAAGCCCATCTTTTGGGCGCCGATTATTTTGCTGCCGCCCAACCATTCCTTAAGCCTGCTCTGGAAAGTCCCGAACACATCTTCACCGCCCTTGTCACTTGGCAAAAAGGCCTGAAGATCGCTCTTTTCTCCATCGGCTGTCAATCCTGGCAAGAAGCCAAAAAACTGAAATTGCTAAAAATCTGATCAAGAATATATAATCAAACCAATGGCCGAGTTCCTTGTTAGAGCCCAACCTTACATCAAAATGCTCCGGCTCAACCACCAACCAGGTATTGTGGTAGCCTTTCTTTTCGGTTCCATTGACGCCAGCTTTTTCCCACTTATCCCCTTAATCAAAATTGGCATAGGTCTTTTGGCCTGGTCCATTAGTATCTTTTTTATTAATGACTTTTTCGACAAAGGCGACACTGACAAATTCTCCTTCCGCGACCGAATCCTCAAAAACAGCCACGTTTCCCCACAAATTGTCTGGGTAATTTGGTTCCTCCTAACCGCCATTTCCGCCGGCTTGCTTTTTCAATACCACCTTTATTGGCAATTCTTCATTCTCTTATTCACTGGTAATTTTTACAGTATCCCACCCTTGCGCTTTAAAGCCTATTTCCCTTGGGACTTGATTGCCATCTCCTCCTGGCTAGTGGTTGGCTACTCCATTCCCTTTACATTGCAAGGCATTCCCCTGGCCCAAACTTTTACCATACCCTTCTTTGTACTCGCTCTCGTTTTGGGCACCAGCGAGTTCATCCATTTCCTGGTCGACATTCAGGCTGACACTAAAGGCGGCCTGCACAACACTGCCGTCGCCCTGGCTCCCAACACACTTTTGCGCATTGCCAAAGTCAGTCTTATTTCCGCAGCCATCTGTCTTTGCTATTTAATCTGGAACCGGAGCAACTGGTGGTATTATCCCCTAATCCCCATTATTCCCTATATTGGCTATGCCCTGGGCCGGGTCCGGGAAGTGATGTATAAACCCGATGATGGCATTAAAACCCTCAACACTGCCTATAACCGTGGTGTTCGCATTGGTAACTTCTTGGTTGTTTATCAAGTCATTATCATCGCCTATCTGACCATACTCGCCCGATGAAAACTTATTTTAACATGCTCCGGCTGCCCCAACAATTGATGGCCATCCCCCTGCTTTTTGGCCTCCTCGACAGTGGTATTAAGTTGTCTACCCACCCGCAGGTATTGTTCTGGATCGCCGGCTGGTTCGTCTCCTCAATCGTCGCCTTTTTCTATAACGATTACGTCGACTCCTTCGACACCGACCAACACAGCCCCGATCGCCGTGCCAGTAAGGGTAAGAAAATAAATCCCCGCGTGGTTTACTCCATAATCGTCATCCTAAGCCTTGTATCTTGTATCTTGTATCTTGAGTCTGGTCTTTTAGGCTTTATCTTAGGCCTCTCCACCTGGCTCATCATGATGATCTATTCCTTCCCGTCGGTTCGCCTGAAGAAGAAAAAATATTTTGACATTCTTGATCAAGCCATTGCCTGGTTGGTCATCCCTTATTTCATGCCTTTCGTCCTTTCAGGTCAAGCATATTCTCTCTCTGTTCTTGTTTCCTTCGTCTTCCTCACCCTCTTCCTCACCGCTGCTGCCGCCATTGCCCCCGTTTTGGACATCAGTGCTGACGCTATCGCCGGTATCGCCAACACCACCGTCTCTTGGGGCTATGACAAAAGTATCCGTGCTGCCAGCCGACTTTTCCTGATCGCCTTCACCCTCTGCCTGATTATGATTTACAACCATACTAACTGGTGGTATTGGCTCATGCTCCCGCCGGGCTTTATGGCCATGAAAGTTCTGGGTATGGGCCAAGCTAATACCGACCGCCCCGAAAAGTTGGAAAAAATCTTTTTGCGTGCTAAAAAATGGGGCAAGGCTTGCGGTTGGGCCACGTTCCTCATGTTGTTAATTATCTTAGTTATCAGGCAACTCGGTTATGTTTAAGGCTGGTCCCCTATCAATAATAGTTTGGGTGGCGAGCGCGGGGACCCATTCGAGCGCGCGCAGCTCAGATTTTTCGGCGCACGTCGCAGTGGGGCGAAGCGAGCCAGGACCCAGACCAATCCTGAATGAATACTAAAAATTTAACTGCCATCAAAAAACAGAGCCTGCAAGCTCTGAAGCAGCAAGTTACCCGTAACCAACTTCACCCAAAAACCCGCTGGGAAAAATTCTACATCTCCGTCGCTTATGCAATCTCCAGAATTCTTGGCCCACTACCGCTGCTTGTTCTTCTTTGGATTGTCACCGCAGTCAGATCTGGCATCGGCTTCTGGAAAGCCCTCTGGACTTACCCATTAATCTTACTCATTGGCCTAGCATTTCCCACAGTCATACTCACTTACTTCATAATTAGACTGCACATAGACCTGGATTGGTCAAAACTCAATCAACGTATTAAGGCCCTGATTATTTATCTTCCTTTCTGGGCAGTCGCCCTAATCCTGATCCGCCAACTGACCAGTTCAACTATCTACCATCTCGCCCAGCTTGGAACTGTATTAATTATTACTCTGATAGGTATCACCACTATTTTCAAATTCAAAATCAGTCTCCATACCGCAGCCGCTTCCGCAGTGTTTTGGGGTATTAATTTTCTAACTCACTTTCAATATCCTTGGCTATTCCTCTTGTTAATTCCTATCATCTGGGCCAGGTATGTTCTCAAAATACATACCGCAATTGAGCTTTTCAGTGGGCTTATTCTCGCCAACAGCCTAATTATCCTTGCCGTTCTCCTCTTTGGCCTCCCATCTGTACCCTATTAGTTCTACTTTCCTTCCAGCCTGTTCTCAAATGCCACCCCGTCATAATTGCCCACGCGAATCCGGGGCAGATAAAACATATTATCTTTCCCTTCGGTCTCGCCAAAGATTGTGGACACCGCCGTCAGAAATCCTGCCTTAATGACTTTGCTTTGCACCGCCAGATTAAGCGAGCCATACGGATAAGCAAAATCCGTGACCGGCACACTAAATTTCTGCTCTAACTCCATTTTTGACCCAAAAATCTCATCCCACGCCTTGTCAGCTGGCAGCGATGGCAATGACAGATGGTGCCGGGTATGTGCCCCAATCGTGATTAAACCCCCTGACTCGGTGGCAATCTGCGACACCTGCCAGGAGAACATATAGTTAATCTTATCCAGAAAGTCCGGAACAATAAACGTCGTCGCTTTCTCGTGATATTTCAGAAGCACTGGCCAGGCGTCAGTATAGAAATCCCGATAACCATCATCAAATGTCAGGACCACTGGTTTTGGCGGTAGTTGCGTCCAGCCCCTGATTGCCGATTGCACTTCATCCAAGGTCACTGTTTGGTAGCCATTGGCAATTAAATATTGTAGTTGTTTCTCAAACCAAAACGGCGTGACTGTCAGACCAATCCGAATTGTATCCTTTGGATCATGATTATATTCAACATAGTGGTACAGAAGTATCGGAACGCGTACTGATTTTGGCAGGGGAACGGTCGAATGCTGTGGTAACCCAACTGGACCAGATTCTCCAGATGGCGTTGCTGCTCCCGGCGGAACATAGCTAGTTACCAACTGGTCTAAGCCTCGATTATGTAAGCCAGCTCCCGAAAACCTCATCCAGAAATAGCCAAGTACCCCAGCAACCACCACGAACACCACCAAGGTCGCCGCCAGCCACCATTTCTTAGCCGGCTTGACAACCTTTCTCATCTGTTCTTTTACTTTCTTTTCTTTCACGCCATTAATCCTAGCAGAAACTGTTATAAACTTCTCCGGCCAAAAGCCGGAGTTATTTTAAGTCAAGTTTATATGAGGCCAACAAAAACTCCAGCATCACCTGATATAATCTCAACTAGTTGTCAAAGTTTTAATCAGTTCGCCAGAAAACTTTGGCTTCGCCAGGAGTTTTCTGCGAGCCGATTATAATCTATATATAAAACCAGGGCCATGTACCAAATCGTTCAATCGCCCAATGCAATTTTGCGCCAGCCAGTCAGTGAACGGGTTACTTCGGCTACGCCGAAATTGGCTAAGGTTATTGCCAGCATGAGCCAAACTCTAGTAGCCCAGAAAGATCCCGAAGGTGTGGGCCTGGCCGCCAATCAAGTAGGTCTCCCATACAAGCTTTTCCTCGCCAGGTTCGACATCAAAAAAAATAGCCCAATTCACATTTTTATTAACCCAGAAATCGTGGCTCACAGCGACGAAACTCAACCTGATCCCGACGACCAAAAACCTACCTTGGAAGGCTGTCTGTCACTGCCCAGATACTATGGCATGGTTAAACGCTGGAAAAGCGTCATCCTCAAATATCAAACTCTCAACAGCGCCGACCAGCTCGAAGAAAAAGAGGAGTCATTTCATGACTTTCCGGCTATGGTCATCCAACACGAAATGGATCATCTGACCGGTCACATCTTTGTCGAGCGTATTCTGGAACAAAAAGGTAAACTCTACAAAATCACTGGCAAAACCAAGCGTGGTCGCGACGAATGGGAAGAGGTGGAGATATGAAACTTGTTTTCTTTGGTACCTCTGATTACTGTCTTCCGGTACTGGAAGCTTTACACAACAATTTCAATCTTAAGTTGATTGTTACCCGTCCGGACAAACCGGAAGGCCGAAAACATATTCTCACTCCCTCTGCCACCAAACTTTGGACGCAGCAACACAATATCCCCGTCGCCACACCTTCTACCTTAAAGAAAGATACACCAGACCGTTCCTCTCTATCTAACTACCTTTCGACCCTACATCCTGACCTTGCCGTCGTTTCCGACTATGGTCTAATTATTCCCCAAAGTGTATTCGATTTGCCACCACTTGGCACCATCAACATCCATTTCAGTAAGCTTCCCGACCTGCGCGGCCCTTCACCAGTCCAATCAACACTGCTTCGCGGTGACACCACCGCTTGGATTACTATTTTCAAACTAGCAAATATCCCCGAATTAGAAATCAAAATGGACTCCGGACCAATCCTCTGGCAAAAAGATTACCCTATATACCCAAACGATACTACCGAATCACTCTATACCCGCCTGTTCCAAGAGACAGCCCGGGAACTCCCAAAAGTCATTTCCGACTTTGCCTCTGGCCTTCTTAAACTCCATACCCAAGAACATACCCAAGCCACGTATTGCCACATGCTCTCTCGTGACAACGGCTTTGTGGCATGGCAAGACTTGCCCAAGTCGGACACTTATAACAAGTTTCGCGCTTTCTATCCCTGGCCAGGATTGTGGTCAAAAAACTCAGATGGTAAAAGGATGAAAGTCCTCAAGTGTCATCTAAAAGGCGATAAGTTAGTTTTGGACGAAGTCCAATTCGAGGGAAAAAAGCCTCAGCCAGCCACTAATCTAATTACCCCAACCAGGGCAATTACCGCCCAGAAGACATTCAACACCACGGGTTGATAATCTCCGCGCCACAAGGCTTCAATTAACACCCCAATCGCTCCAGTCAGGTTCAAAACCAAATACACCCAGCTACGAACGGTAATCAATCCCACAGTCGCCAAAAGATAGGCCGCCAGAATTGCCGCCACTCCATACCAACCGACCAATAATATCGCCCTTCTCATAGTCCTTTCCCTATCGCCTCTGATATATTCTTATATCCATCCTTTTCTAACAATCCTACTAAGCCCCGATTAATCTCTCCTACCACCTGCGGCCCTTCGTACACCAAGCCCGTAACCATTTGCACCAAGCTGGCACCAAGTTTAATCTTGTCATAGGCATCATGAGCCGAAAACACTCCTCCACAACCAACAATTACACAGCTTTTGCCAAACTTACTATATATATGCGCTATCAACTTATTAGAATTCTCAAACGTTGGTCGGCCGGAAAAATTGCCCCTAAGCTGACTGACTGCCGCCACCTCGTATGGATCTAATTGTTTATTATTTCTATCTTTAACCAGATTGGACAGAACAAAACCAACAAGCCCATATTTAAGAGCTGACTTCGCGAGTATATCAACTTGATCATATTCGATCTCGTTAGCCATTTTGACAAAAATCGGCTGGCTAATTTTTAATTTCACTATGTGTTTCACCAATTCCTCGAAATTTGCTTTACTAGCAAATGACTCAGTCATCGCCGTGTTTGGGCAACTGATATTCAATTCAAAATACCGGATATATTCCTTGTCTTTCAAATAACCAAAGGAGGACACATAATCGTCAATTGCCTTGGTAATAGTATTTACTTCAGGAAGGTTTGAGCTGCCAATACTGACTCCCAAAACCGAATTATGAATAGTTTTTGTACTCAGTCTTTTCTCCAC
>CAZQWX010000038.1:0-10251 GCA_964597255.1 uncultured Gammaproteobacteria bacterium
TCTTTGACCAACTGAGCACCCATGTTTTCGAACGGATCAGGCAGTTCGATTTCTTTGGCGACAGTGACACCATCATGAACGACATTCGGGGCACCCCATTTCTTATCTAGGGCGACATTGCGGCCCTTGGGACCAAGAGTGGTTACCACCGCCTGGGCGAGTTGATTCACCCCGGAGGTGAGTTTTTGCCTGGCGTCTTCGCTGTATTTCAGTTGTTTAGCCATAAATTATTCTACTATCGCTAGGATATCTTTTTGTTCCAGAATCATCCATTCTTCGGTGCCCATTTTGACTTCATTGCCACCCCATTTTTTGTATAACACTTTTTGACCAATCTTGACCTGCATGGGAACTTTGACACCTTTGTCATCAGTGATTCCCGGGCCAATGGCCATGACTTGGCCGACCTGGGGTTTTTCCTTAACGGTATCGGGCAACAGAATGCCGGAGGCAGTTTTTTGGTCCGGTTCCAACGGTTTGACCAGAACATTGTCAAACAGGGGTTGATATTTCGGTCCGGTCAAATCTGCTTTAGCCATAAGTTAGCAATCTGCTATACCGAGTGCGATTGTAGTTTAGTACCGATTTTCCTGTCAAGGGGGAAAAATTAAATACCAGTTAACTGTAGATCATAGAGGACGACACTGTTGG
This sequence comes from uncultured Gammaproteobacteria bacterium, assembly GCA_964597255.1. GTDB lineage: Bacteria > Patescibacteriota > Microgenomatia > JAMCZE01 > JAMCZE01 > CAZQWX01. The sequence continues at coordinate 652 of CAZQWX010000038.1, forward strand.
GCAACATGGTTTCGGAGGTGCCGTAACTGCCGGCAATAGAGAGATTATTGACACTCTGGACTCCCAGAGGATGGAGCGAATTAATGGTCCATTTAGTCAGCCGATAGGTACCCCGCGAGAGTCCGGTGATAGCAACCGGAACGATTTCCTCGTGTTGGGCAGCTTGGTCATAGTTAGAAATAATCAGGGTGACACCGGTGGTGTCGCGACTGGCGATACCGGTGACATTAGTTCCTTCCCCAGAAACGACCAGCCGTTCTGATCGGAGAAGATTGAGCAGTTTCAAAGCGGCGGCAGTAGGTTTGGCATTGCCGGCATAGTCAAAAATGCCCCAGCCTTTGTCGGCCGACGTCGGTCCGTCTCGGACTTCAAACTTGGTGGCCAGATCAACATAGCCAATAAACGTCCGGGCGGCAGCGACCAAATGGGCGGCGTCAAAGGCTGTGTTGTGAATCGGATTCTGGGCCGGGTCAGACCCCCACTCAGTGATAATTTTCTCGGCGGGTGGCAATTGGGGATATTTATTATATAAAGACAGTGTGAAGTTCACGTCGCTTTGATAGTCAGAGAGTCGCTCGGAGTAGCGGTGCCAAGAAATGAAATCGAGTCGGGTGTGATTGACAGATACCAGACCAAGAAACTTATCCAGCCAAAACTGTTGACAGACAAACAGCAGACCATTGGTGCAACGGCGCAGATCTGCCAAAGCCGGGCCACCGATTTTGAAGGCATTGGTATTGGGGGCGGCCAGGGCGGCAGCGACGGTCTTTTGATAGAGGGTGAAGTAGTCTTTGCCTTCCCCAATTTGAAAATTACCAAAGGTTGGTCCGTCGGGCTCGTTCCAAACTTCATAATAGACGCTGGAAAGATTCAGGCCCGACCGGCCACTAACTTCTCCGACCAGCTGAGTCACCCGGCTTTGCCAGAGATCCCAATTGGCCACCGTGCCCACGTCGCTGTCGGCGGCACCCTGGGGAAAATAAGACAAAGAGATAAATGGTGTCGCGCCGGTAGCGGTGATTTCTTGAATGCGAGCCAGGTGGTTTTGCCAGAAAGGTTCTTCCAAAAGATGATCAATGCGGACATATTTAATATTCAGGGATTTTATCTGGGCCGTCACCGGTGCCAAACTGACCAGCTGGCCCGGACTGTCTTGCTCGCCGCCTTGCGACAGACCAGCCCAAGGTCGAGAAAGGGTGCCCTGTGACTGGTTAACGTTAACAGAAATGTTAGCGGGGATCTCTTGGGCTTGCGAGAACAGCCTCACCGCTTGACTACCACCCAAGGTGACGATCGGAATCAAGAGGATCAGTACCAATAACGATAAGATCGGTTTGGCATAGTTGAAGATAAATGGTCGTTCGTTGGAAACTAACATCACTATCCATAATAGACTAAATTTCCACTCTTGACAGCTGTTAGCAGTCGTGGTATTTTAGTGCTAATTCATTAGAGCTATGGCCGACTTAACCAACCGACAGGTTAATATTCTCAAGCACATCATCGAGGAATACATTGAGACCGCCAAGCCGGTGGGATCGGAAGTTTTGGACAAAAAGTTCAGTTTGGGCGTGTCACCGGCAACGCTTCGCAACGAAATGGCAGAGTTGAGCCGATTGGGTTTTCTGACTCAGCCCCACACCAGCGCCGGTCGGGCGCCAACTCCCATGGCTTTGAAATATTATGTCAGCAACCTGATGCAACCTAAAAACTTATCAGTGACCGACGAAGTCAAGATTAAAGAAAAGGTGTGGGACTATCGCGACCAATTTCAAAAAGCACTGCGTCAAGCCACTAAAGAATTGGCTGATAACACCAAATCGTTGGCAGTAGCCACCGACACGGATGGCGACATTTATTATTCCGGAACAGCCAACATTTTGGACATGCCGGAGTTTTACGACATTGATTTGACACGGCATGTTCTGGGGCTGTTGGATCACTTCGATTATCTGGACAGAATATTCAGTCAGATTGTCGGCGAGGGCGACATCCAGATTTTATTAGGCAGCGATTTGGGTTTCGATTATCTCTCCCCATGTGCCGTGGTCTATACGAAATTTGGTGAAGGGAAAAAGAATCAGGGCGTCATTGGGATTATGGGACCATACCGGCTGAACTATCAACGGCTGATTCCGACGATCAGATATTTCGGGGATTTAATTGATGAAATGTCGGTGAATTGGTAATAAGATTTAAGTGATGAAAAAAGATGGTCATGCCAAAGATGAGGAATTAGAACAAAAGATTGCTGAACTAGAACAGCAATTAGCGCAGGAGCAGAACAAATACTTGCGGGCGTTGGCAGACTATCAGAATCTGGAGAAACAAACGGCTCGTTTCCGGGAAGAGTTTACGAAATATGCCAATGTTGGCTTGATCAGAAAACAACTGGAGGTGCTGGATGATCTGGAAAAAGCGCAAGAGCACCTCGCAGATTCGGGCTTGAAATTAATCATCGAGAAGTTGAAGAATATACTGGCGGAAGAAGGGTTGGAGGAACTACAACTGGAGGGAACAGAGTTCGATCCAAATTTGGCAGAAGTAGTCAGTACCGAAATGGGCGAGCAAGATAATATAATAGTAAAGGTTTTGCAAAAAGGATATAAATTAGGAGAAAAAATAGTTAGAGTTGGAAAGGTAGTAGTATGTCAAAAATCATAGGTATTGATTTAGGAACTACCAACAGTTGTGTCGCTGTCATGGAAGGCGGAGCGCCGAAAGTGATTTACAGCGCCGAAGGGCGCAATGTCATTCCGTCGGTAGTCGATCCGGTGACGCATGTGGTTGGCGATGTGGCCAAAAGACAGTTGGTTCTCAAGCCCAAGCAAACCATTTATTCCATCAAGCGGTTGATGGGCCGCAAGTTCACCGACGAATCGGTCAAATATGACATGAAGTGGCTCCCCTATGCCATTAAGTCCGGTCGCGATGGTATGGCGGTGGTGGAGGTTGAAGGTCATCAATACACCCCACAAGAAATTTCTGCCATGATTCTCCAAAAGATTAAAGCCGATGCCGAAGCCTATTTGGGCGGCAAAGTGACTCAGGCGGTCATTACGGTGCCGGCCTATTTTGATGATTCCCAACGCCAAGCCACCAAACAAGCTGGGGAAATCGCTGGACTGGAAGTGTTGCGGATTATTAATGAACCGACGGCGGCTGCGTTGGCCTATGGCTTGGATAAAAAGAGCGCTCACACGATTGCGGTTTATGACTTGGGTGGCGGAACATTTGATATTTCCATTTTGGAACTGGGCGAAGGGGTATATGAAGTGAAGTCGACCAACGGTGACACCCACCTGGGCGGCGATGACTTTGACCGGGAAATTTTGGACTATATCGCCGACGAGTTTCAAAAAGAAAACAACGTGGATCTGCGCAAAGACCCGCAGGCGCTGCAACGACTGCGCGAAGCAGCGGAAAAAGCCAAGATTGAATTGTCGTCCTCGACCGAGGCGGAAATTAACCAGCCGTTTATTACCCAGGGGGCTAATGGCCCATTACATTTGACCATGAAGTTATCCCGGTCAAAACTCGAGCAGATTGTGGATAATCTGATCCAAAAGACATTAGAGCCGGTCAAGAAAGCGCTGGCCGATGCCGGGAAGAAGACCACAGATATTGATGAGATTGTTCTGGTCGGAGGGATGACCCGGATGCCAAAAGTGGTCGAAGTGGTCACCAAGTTCTTCGGCAAGGAACCCAACAAGAGTGTTAATCCGGATGAAGTCGTGGCCGTTGGGGCAGCCGTGCAAGGCGGCGTCTTGGGTGGCGAAGTCAAGGATGTACTTCTGTTGGATGTTACACCATTAACGTTGGGTATCGAGACGCTAGGTGGAGTGTCTACTCCACTGATTGCCAGAAACACCACGGTACCGACGAGCAAGTCGCAGGTGTTTTCAACTGCGGCCGACAGTCAGACCCAAGTGGAAATTAATGTTCTCCAAGGTGAACGGCCGATGGCGGCAGATAACAAATCACTGGGTCGATTTGTTCTGGATGGTATTCCCCCGGCACCGCGAGGTATTCCGCAAATTGAAGTGACGTTTGACATCGACGCCAGCGGTATCTTGGCCGTCAAAGCCAAAGACAAGGCCACAGGCAAAGAGCAAAGCATCAAGATCACCGGCAGCACGGGCTTGTCCAAGGACGAGATCGAGAAAATGACCAAAGAGGCGGAAGCGCACGCCGAGGAAGATCGAACCAAGAAAGACCAAATTGATGCCAAAAATGCGGCCGACAACTTGATCTTCACCTCGGAAAAGGCGCTTAAAGATGCCGGCAACAAAGTGCCAGCCGATGTCAAAAAGCATGTTGAAGACAAAGTGGCGGAGTTGAAGAAGATCATGGAGTCTGGTAGCAAAGAAGACATCGAGACTAAATCCAAGGAACTGTCGGAAGAACTACAAAAGATCGGGGCAGCGATGTATAAGGATCAGGAAGCAGGAAAACAGGAGAGCGGTGAGCAGTCAGGGCAAGAAGAACCGGCCGACTCTGCCAAAGGCTCCAGCGAGCCAAAGGATGAGCCGGTGGAAGGCGAAGTTGTTAAATAGGCTAGTTAATAGTCAGCGAAGTTTGGCAAGATAGGTGGGTAATCCCACCTTTTTATTTCGTATAATTGGAACGATGGCAATAACACAAGATTATTACCAAGTTTTAGGGGTTTCTAAATCTGCTTCCGATGCGGAGATCAAGGCCGCCTATCGCAAACAGGCGTTGGAGTGGCATCCGGACCGCAACAAAACCGCCGGGGCCAGTGAGAAGTTCAAAGAAATCAACGAGGCATACGAGGTGTTGTCCAGTGCCGACAAAAAGGCCGCCTATGACCAATATGGCCATGCCGCTTTTCAACAGGGTGGCATGGGTAATGCCAGCGGACCATTCGGCGGCGGTCAGACATCCCAGCAGGGCCCATTCAGCTATACCTATCGAACCTATGGCGGCGGTCAAAATCCGTTTGAAGGCATGGATATGGGCGGGTTTTCCGATCCATTTGAGATCTTTGAGCAATTTTTTGGTGGTGGCTTTGGCGGCCAGTCAGCCCGAGGTGGTGGCCGAGCTCGACGGCAAGTCTATTCTTTGGCAATCACATTTATGGAGGCGGTTAAGGGGACAGAGAAACGAGTAGATTTGGGGGGCAAAACCATGACGATTAAGATTCCGGCCGGGGTGGACGACGGCAGCCGGGTGCGGTTTGGCGATTTTGACATTGTCCTGTCGGTATCACAAGACAAAACTTTCCAACGCGACGGCTACAACATTTATGTCGAGGCGGAAGTGGCTTTTGCTGACGCGGCTTTAGGAACTGAGATTGAGGTGGCCACCATTGACGGACCGGTAACTCTCAAAGTGCCGGCCGGAACTCAGCCAGAAACAATGATCAGATTGCGGGGACGAGGGGTGCCAGAACCGCGCGGTGGCCGAGCCGGAGATGAATATGTCCGGATCAAGATTAAAGTCCCCACCAAACTCTCTCATGAACAAAAGAATATTCTTGAAGAATTGCGCTCCGGCTCTTCTCCTAAGCGCAGTGGGTGGTTCTAGAGTTATAATCCAATCATGTCTCAGAAAACCTCGCCCAGGCTGAAAGGCTTACGCCAGTTTTTAAAACAAGTATCATACGGCAATTGGCAGTTTCGCTGGAGTCATGTCCCCTATTTTGATACCGCCAAGACCGGTAAAACCGAAAGTATTGTTGCTCATGAGTGGGGTTGTATTATCTTTTGGCTGGGACTTCGAAGAGTCTGTCCAAATCTTGACGCTGTAGTTGATTCTACTAAGATCTATGAGATTTTGACAATCCATGATTTGGGTGAGACCTACCGGGGTGATATTTCGGCCGTGTCCCAATTAAATGGCCAGGGTGTTAATAAACATCTTGTTGAGCGGAGAGAAATTTTAAAAATAACAAAAAGCTTAGGTAACGATTCAAGTCGAGAAATAATCACTTTGTTTGATAAATTTGAATCTGAACTGGGAAAAATAACCGAACTAGAAGTTCTGGTAGCTAATTTTATTGACTCACTACAGGGAAATCACTTTGTCTTAGACTTTGGTCATGATCTGCAGGCACACTCTGAGACAATTAATAAGATTATCAATAAATATGAGGTTCCCCAATTCAAACGGCTAATCGATAGGCTCTTAGAATTAGGCCATCAGAAAGCGGCGGAAGAGGTCAGGGGGGTAATTTCTAACCATGTAGACGAAATAAAAGGTATGGGAATAAAGTTAGATACAACAAACTTCGGGGGCCTCCTGATCAGCAAAGAAACACAGTCGAAATTTTAACCTCGTCTTGACGCATAACGTTACTTAGTGCTACAATTTGCTTGTTGGTGGGAAGAGATCCCACCCATTTTTTTGATAATACACAACTGGATTTACACGAATTAAGAACGAATTCGCACTAAAATTAGTATTAGTGAAAATTTGTAGCAAATTAGTGTTAATTCAAAATGTGAACTAATATGCCAGCACAAGTACGATCGGAATTTGCCTTAGCGTTAAACCAGGTCGCCTCGGAGCGCAATATTGCCGTGGAGGATATTATTGCGACGATTGAGGATGCGTTGGTCATGGCCTATCGTAAAGACCGCAGTTTGTCGGGCGAAATGGTGGATGCCGCACAGTTTTCGGCCGAAGTGAACCCGGACACGGGGGAAGCGGCGATATTTGCCAAGAACGAAGATGGGTCAAAAGGCGCCAATGTCACACCCCCGGGATTTGGCCGGATTGCCGCCCAGACTGCCGGGCAAGTGCTGCGCCAGCGGATTCGGGAAGCGGAGAAAAAAGCGGTGATTGAGGACTTCTCCAAGCGGATCGGGACAATTGTCAACGGCATGGTCCTGCGCTTCGACGGACCGAATATTATTGTCGATATAGGCCGCGCCGAGGCGGTTATGCCGCCCCAGGAACAAAACCAGGCCGAACAATACCGGCTGAATCAAAGACTGGTCTTCTATATTAAAGAAATTCGGGAATCGGCCCGGGGTCAGGAAATCGTCGTTTCCCGAGCCTCGGAAAACTTGGTTATTGAACTGTTCCGTCGGGAAGTGCCTGAGGCAGCGTCCGGAGCGGTGGAAGTGCGATTGATCGCCCGGGAAGCCGGCGGCCGAACGAAACTGGCAGTAGTCAGCACCCAAACTGGGGTGGATCCAGTTGGAGCCTGCGTTGGCCAAAAAGGCGTGCGGGTCCAGGCAGTTATCTCGGAACTGGGTGGCAGCGAGAAAGTGGACATTATTCAATTTACTGAGGATGCGGCCACACTGATAGCGTCAGCCTTGGCTCCGGCCAAAGATATCGAAGTGCTTTTAGATGACAAGAACAAATCGGCAATTGCCATCGTGCCTGATGAGCAATTGTCGTTGGCCATCGGCCGGGAAGGCCAAAATGTCCGTCTGGCAGCCAAAGTGACCGGTTGGAAGATTGATATTAAGGGCAAAGCCGAATACAAAAAGCCGGAGGCAGCTAAAGAGGAAGTCGCGGAAAGTGTCGAGAAAAAGCCCTCCGCCGCTAAAAGCTCCGGCGAGGCGAAGGAAGCCGTGACCGAAGACAGCAAACCAACTAAGACCAAGAAGACCACGAAGAAAAAGACCAAAAAAGAAGTTGCGGAAAAAGAAGTAGAAGAGGAAAAAGTGGATGTGACTGATGAAGTAAAGACCAGTGAAGAAGCGCCGTCCTAAACGCATATGACGAGTCGAACCATTGGTCCCACAGCAACATGGCAAAGAACAAACCGACAACCAGCGGGAGCGTTTCTGGAGGCAGTCAACATCGGCCGCCGGTAGTTGTAGTTCTGGGCCACGTCGACCACGGCAAGACCTCACTTCTCGACGCCATTAGGAAAACCGAAGTCGCTGCCCGGGAATATGGCGGCATTACCCAGAGCATCGGCGCCTATCAAATTACCACAGGGGAAGGAAAAAAAATCACGTTTATTGACACCCCAGGCCATGAAGCGTTTGGCAAAATGCGCTCTCGCGGCGCCAGTGTGGCGGATATTGCTATCCTGGTAGTGGCTGCCAACGACTCGGTCATGCCCCAAACGGCCGAATCGATCAAGATCATTAAAGAGGCGAAAATCCCCTATATTGTAGCCATTAACAAGATCGACCTGCCGGAAGCCAATGTTGACAAAGTGATTCAAGATTTGCTGCGGTATGAGGTCATGCTGGAAAGCTATGGCGGTGACGTGCCGTTTATTAAGATCTCGGCCAAAAAAGGCGATGGTATCAAAGAACTGCTGGACTTAATCGCCCTGGTGGCGGACATGACTGAGCTGCCAGGCTCGGCGGAGGGGAAACTGTTAGCGATTGTTATCGAATCTAGGCTGGATAAGGGTCGCGGGGCAATAGGCACGGCGATTGTCAAAGACGGGACGATCAAGGTTGGACAAGAGATATATATTGAAGACAAGAAATCCAAGGTCCGGGCACTGTATGACTGGCAAGGTAAACAGATCCCCGAGGCTGTTGCCGGCATGCCAGTGGAAATCATTGGGCTGTCAGATGTGCCAGTGGTGGGCGGTGTAGTAACCGATGCATTGGTAGAAAAGAGCTCAACTGAAACGGCGGTCCTCTCCAAAAGCAGCCAGGAAGAGGGTCAGACGCTGAATTTGATCCTCAAGGCCGACACCGTAGGCTCACTGGAAGCGATTGTGGCCACGATTCCGGCCAATGTGAACCTCTTAACCAGCGCGGTGGGAGAAATCAACGAAGCTGATGTGCTCTTGGCCAGGTCATCCCGGGCGATTATCCTGGGTTTTAATGTCAAAATAGCCCCCCAGGCGGTCAAATTGGCCGAGATTGAAAAGGTCTTGGTGCGAACCTATAAGATCATCTATGAGTTGCTTGATGAGCTCACCGACGCCGCTGCCGGGATGCTGACGCCGGAAGTTAAAGAAGAGGTCTTGGGCGTCGGCCAGATTATTGCCGAATTTCCTTTTGAGAAGCTGCGGATTGCCGGAACTCGAGTGACCGACGGCCGGATTGCTCGAGGCGATTTGGTTCGGATTACTCGAGGTGAGGAAGTGGTTGGCGAGGCTAAGATTAAATCCGTGCGGGTGGGCCGGGAGGAAATTAACAAGGTGGATAAGGGTCGAGAATGCGGGTTGCTGCTAGACCCTCAAGTTGACTTTAGGGTTGGAGATGCTATAATAAGCTATAGGATAGTATAGCTATGACTAACGAGGACTTACAACAGATTCAAAGTTTGGTAGCCGGCGCCCACAAAGTGCTCATTTTGACGCACCGCAACCCTTCCGTGGACACCATGGCCTCAGCCCTGGCTTTATATTTGGCCATGTCGAAGATGGGCAAAGACGCGACCGTGGCGATGGAATCAGAACCACTGGTGGAAGTGTCCAATTTGGTCGGAATCAATTACGTTAAGACTTCCCTTTCTGGTAAGAACCTGCTCCTGACTTACAAACCATACAATCTTGGCGACTTCGAAAAAGTTAGCTACTTGGAAGACCAAGGCACAGCCGGCAATCTGTCGGAAAGTTTCAAGTTGACCATTACCCCGCGAGAAGGTTTTACGCCTGATCCGAAGAACTTCGAGTTCACGTCGACCGGAACGTCGGCAGATTTAATC
>CAZQWX010000039.1:0-4265 GCA_964597255.1 uncultured Gammaproteobacteria bacterium
AATTGCTAATTACTAATTTTTAAATAAGTATTTGTAGGAGGGGGTGAATAACTAGATGAAAAATTCAATCGTAGTCATCGCGGCAGTAATTGCCTTGGTGGTGGGAGCCGGAGGTGGTTTCTTTGCCGGGATGCAATATCAACAAAGTAAGGCTCCACAAATAACGGGTGGAAATTTTGTCGGCGGAAGTGCCGCAGGTAGTTTTCGAACCGGAGGGGCACGAGGTAGCGGAGGTGGCATGCGACCAGTCGCTGGCCAAATTACCAGCACGGGCAACGGAACAATTACGATTAAACTATCCGATGGCAGCAGTAAAATTGTTCTGATTTCCGGGTCAACAACCATTAACAAAACCAACCCGGGAGCAGTCAGTGATTTGACAACAGGGGTGACCGTAGCGGCTTTCGGAACGGCAAATTCTGATGGCAGTGTCACGGCAACCAATGTCCAAATAAATCCGGCCGCCAGAATGGGTGGCGGGACAGGAGCTAGTCAGAGTGGTAGTCAAGGAACAGCGCCAACGCCACCGACAGCTCAACCCTATTAGACAAACCGACCAACAGTACCACGGGGTATAACCCTTCGAGACTCAGGGTAAATCCTTCGTGGGCTCAGGGTAAACCGTGGTACTGTTTTGGGAAGCAAAGTGTATGGTATACTTTTGAACGCACTCATGGCTAAAACAGACGAAACTATTAAAAAGACCATTGAAGTCTCCAATCTGGTCAAGAAATACGGAGACTTTACGGCGGTAGACAATATCAGTTTTTCGGTTGCCGAAGGAGAAATTTTCGCTTTTTTGGGACCAAACGGGGCGGGAAAAACCACGACGATTAAAATGTTGACCACGCTTCTGTCCCCGACCTCGGGGAAAATTACGATTAACGGTTATGATCCGACAACCTATCAGGACGATGCCAGAAAATCGTTCGGGATTGTCTTTCAGGATCCCAGTTTGGATGACGAACTGACAGCCCTGGAAAACCTGGAATTCCACGGGGTGCTCTATGGGATGCCGGCAGAATTGCGACACAAAAGGGTTGAGGAATTGTTAAACTTTGTCGAGTTGTGGGACCGACGGAACAGTCTGGTTAAGACATTCTCAGGCGGCATGAAGCGCCGACTGGAAATTGCCCGGGGACTGCTGCACCATCCACGGATCTTGTTTTTAGATGAGCCAACGCAAGGCCTCGATCCCCAAACCCGGAACGCCATGTGGAAGTATGTGGCGGATTTAAACCAAAAAGAAAAGATCACAGTATTCTTTACTACTCATTATATGGAGGAGGCGGAGAAAGCGGCCCAGCGGATTGCCATTATTGATCACGGAAAAATTGTGACGTTTGGAACGGTGGCACAACTTAGGACACAAACAAAAACAGCGACCCTGGAAGAGGCATTTTTGAAACTAACCGGACATGGGATCCGAGATGAAGAAGCCTCAGGCAACGAGGCAATGCGGATGATGCATCGGGCCTGGACAAGAAGATAAACCTATGTCAGCAATTTATATTCTCTGGTTACGACAGTTAAAAAGATACTTTCGGGCGAAACCCCGGGTGTTGGGATCGTTTGCCCAACCATTATTGTTTTTAGTGGCCTTGGGGTTTGGGCTAGGCCCAGTGTTCCAGCGAGCGGGACAAGGCAGTTACATTGAATTTTTGGCACCAGGCATTGTGGCGATGAGCATTCTGTTTACGGCAGTCTTTTTTGGTATTGAAATTATTTGGGATCGGCAATTTGGCTTTTTGAAGGAAACACTAGTTGCCCCGGTCCCCCGCTGGCAGATCATGATAGGCCGAACAGCGGGCGGAGCGACGGTGGCGGTGTTTCAGGGAATAGTGGTTCTTCTGATTTCAATGGTTGCCGGTTTTCGATTTGCGTCTCTGTCGTCACTGATTTTATCGCTTGCAGTAATGGTGTTGATTGCGGTGTTGTTCACAGCGGTTGGAACGGCGATTGCGTCAGTGATGGAGGACTTCCAGGGCTTTCAGCTGATCATGAACTTTTTAGTCATGCCGCTGTTCTTCCTGTCCGGCGCCTTGTTCCCGATGACCGGATTACCTGAGGTGTTGGGAATAATCGTCAAGCTTAACCCCTTGTCGTATGGTGTTGATGGACTTCGGACGACTCTGGCGGGCATCTCAACTTTTGGTTTGGGGCTGGATTTTCTGGTGCTATCGACGGTGACCGTCGTGGTTTTGATGATCGGAACGTATCTCTTCTCGAAGATCCAAATCTGAGATAGAATCCTCCCATGGATCGCAAAACTGTGGATATGCTCAAAGGCCTGGCGATGGTAGCGGTAATTGTGATTCACACCAATGCCGGCTATTTTCAAATTGACAAGTGGCTGGGAAGTGCCTGGACCTGGAAATTAATTATCGACCAGGTAATGCGCTGGTGTGTACCGGTGTTTGTGGCACTGTCGGGTTATGGTCTGGCAGCAAAGTATCAGAAAGCTACCTTCTCTCTCAAGGATTTTTATGTGCACCGGGTCGGAAAACTGCTGCCATGGTATATAGTTTTTACTACGCTGGTATATTTTTCCTGGCCGCATAGCGAGTCATACTTGCAGGCATTAATTTGGGGAACAGCGGATTATCACCTCTATTTTGTGCCGCTGATTTTCCAATTGTATGTCATTTTTCCACTAGTCTGGTATGTGGTGCGCAAGTGGCCGGTGATTAGTCTGGCCTTGACAGTAGGTTGGCAGATCGCCTGGTTTTGGGTTTTGGCCAGATGGGTTGAACCGGTGTATGGTCATAATTTATTTTGGACGGATTATCAGCAATATGTGGTCTTTTTCTCCTGGATAAGCTATTTCGTTTTGGGGATTTATTTGGCAACTCAGGAAAATTTGGGCAGGATATTAAAAATAGTGGCGCCGATACTTTTGGTTGGTGGGTTTGTCTGGGCGACAGCGAATGCTTATGGCTTGGTTCACAGCGGCGTGAACTTGGTTCTGACAACCAGATTTACCAGAATCCCAGTTTTAGTGTTTGCCAGTGGAGTGATTCTGGTAGCTAATTATTGGAGTAATATATTAGCCGGTTTGCCGGACAGACTTAAGGGCATATTGGTGGTTGGCGGTGAAGTTTCTTACGTGGTGTATTTATTACACACGTCGGTGCTGCGATTGTTTGCCGAGCGGCTCGGTTGGCAAAGTTTGCTGCCCTATCCCCTGTTTTTGGTCTTGGTAATCGGTGTGTCCTTCATGGCATCCTGGGTATTAGTCCGATTGGTGGCCATAATGGGTGCCAGAGCCAAGTCTCAGCCAGCCCTTGTCAGTTAGTGTTAAGATTAGTGCCATGTTATTGCTACTGACGGTCGCTTTCATCTCCGGCTTACTAACCATTTTGGCTCCATGTATCTGGCCATTGCTGCCAATAGTCCTGGGGTCCACCACGGCGGGCGGGCAGAAGCGACCACTGGGGATAACCGTCGGGATCGGTGTCAGTTTCGGTCTGGCTACGCTGGTCATCTCCACACTGGTGCGGTTTATCCCCTTTGATCCCAATGTCTTGCGGTTGGTAGCGGTGATCGTCATTGGGGTTTTGGGTGTGGCCTTTTTGATTCCGGGGATTGCGGCCGAAACAGAGGCATTAGTAAGCCAACTGGTGGGGAAATTTAATCTTCGGCTGACTGACCAGGATACCGGCTTTAAAGGTGGGCTGATTACTGGCGTGGCCCTAGGACTGGTCTGGTCCCCCTGTGCCGGGCCGATTCTGGCAACAGTGGCAGCATTGTCGGCGACCGCCCGCGTCAACTGGCAGGTGGTTGTGATCACGGTAGTTTATGTCCTGGGATTGTGTCTGCCGTTATTTATTCTCCTTAAGGGCGGCACAGTATTTTTTGCGCGAGCAAAGTTTCTTAACCAATATTTGGGCCGAATTCAGCAGGTGTTCGGGGTGATTATGATTTTGACAGCGTTGGCAATCTTTTTTAATTATGATAAGGTAATCGAGGCAAAAATGCTTTCCGTCTTGCCGTCGTATTCCGACTCGCTGACAGTCTTGGAAAGTTTGCCGGCCGTTCAGAGCGAGTTGGCCAAGATTGGCGGCAATAGCACCAATGCCCAAAAACAAGTTGGTAAACCGATGAGCAGTTTAAACACTAACGTTCTGCCTGATTTGGGCGCGGCCCCGGATTTTGCCGGGATTACTCACTGGCTGAATCTGCCAAACAACGGCCAGGCGCTTAAACTGGCAGACCTGCACGGCAAAGTGGTCTTGGTGGATTTTTGGACGTATACCTGCATTAAC
>CAZQWX010000040.1:0-2287 GCA_964597255.1 uncultured Gammaproteobacteria bacterium
GAAAAATAAGTCCATTTCTTTGGAGCTGGTCCACGACGCCAAAAACATGTACCGCGATCTCCAAGTTCTGGCCGACAAAAAATCCAACTATAACTTTAAAGTTTTGACCCTTCCCGGCATCGAGTTCCACGATCACCCAGTTTCACACGAGATTTTTTACAAGAAGTCTTCTTCTAAAGAAGACTTCTTTTTAAGCCCCCAGCTCACCAAAGCTCTAGACAACGCCGTTATTGCCAAACCCAACTCTTTTGAAGCTTTTCTGATGACTCCCGGTGTGGGTCCAAGAACTGTCCGCGCCTTGTCATTAGTGTCCGAAGTAATCTATGGTGCTGCCCCCTCCTACGATGATCCAGCAAGATATTCCTTTGCCCTCGGTGGCAAAGACGGCACTCCATACCCCATCGATCGCCCAACTTATGATCGGACTCTCGGCATCTTAGAAAAAGCAATTTCTGTCGCCAAGTTGCCCTACCAGGAGAAAGAAAACACATTGAAGCGCCTTGATAAACTGCAATCTCTCAGGAATAAATCGCCTGACGAATCTCCTTAACCGATCCTTCGGGTTCCCGAGTATTGAAATGAACCACCTGCAAACCGCATCCCCGTGCCGCTTCACAGTTTTCCCAATTATCATCAACACAAAGCACTTGTTGTGGTAGTAATCTTGTCCTGTCTATCATTCGCCAAAAAATTCTCTCATCTGGCTTGCTTAACCCTTCTTCTGCCGAAACCACTCTAAACCCAAAACGCCCACTTGGTGGTACGTGACCATCCACTTCGCACCGCTCCAGCATCCCTCGCCAAGCATTGCTCAATATCCCCAGCGGAAGAACCCCCTGCAACTCCTCGATCAAATGGTGTGTCTCAACAATAGCTTTTCTCCCAGGAGAAAACACCTCATCCTCCATACGAAACCTCGCTGGGTATCTAAGACCCAGATCCAGACCTATCAATGTCGACAAGTCTTTTTCGTCCAGAATGCCCAGAACGCCTGGCCTGTCCCACTTCTCAAACACCCTTCTAGCTTCGTTCTCTGGCCTCCCAGCCACCCGAGCCAATCCCGGTATCACCCCTTGATAGTCAAGGATCACTCCGCCGACATCAAAGACCACACCACGAACCTTTTCAGTCTTAGTTTGCATAATTCACACAAGAGGCAGGTTATTTCTGGAGTTTAACCATTTCAAGGATTTCTTTCAAGCTCGTGGTATCTTCCGGCTTCTTCTCTCGCCATCTTTCCAATCTTGGAAATCGCAGGGCATAGCCGGCCGTATGCATGGGTGATTTGGTCAATTCATCCGCTCGGAACTCACCCACCAACTTTGGTCGCAGCCAAACGTCGCAATTCATTAACTTATTTACGTCATAATTTGCCGGTTTATCCTTGGCTTTCAGTTTTTCACTCTGCAGCTTCAGCGTTCGCCACTCTTCATCGGTTAAACCTGTCCCCACCTTACTCAATGTTTTATATGAGTCACTTTTAGGATCGTAAATACCAATCAAGAAGGATCCTACGCCAAATTTGTTTCGCTTGCCTTGCCCAAAATCCAACCCCATCACCACTGCATCCACAGTGTCATTGAGTTTTTTGGTGTACGACCCCTTGAGCTTAATCCAGTTCCATCCTCGCGCCCCGGCTTGATATGCCCCATCCAATTTCTTAACCATTATTCCCTCTAGCCCTTTCCGCAAAGCCTCATCAAAATATTTTTCCATCTCCGCCGGACTATCTATAATCTCCATCTCCGCCGGGACAATCAGCAAAGAAGTCTTCTTTGGAAAAGAAGACTTCTTTAATAGAGTTTCAATCGTCTTTCGTCTTTGCATGTATGGCTTACCAAGCCAAGTTTCGCCATTAAGATATAAGCAGTCAAACGTCACCAATCGCAACGGCACATCTTTGGCAAAGGCAGCCACATCATATTTTCGCTTTCGCTGCACCGTCTCCTGAAAACCAAGGTACTTCCCGGTCTTTGGATCAAAGCCAATTGCCTCGCCATCCAAAACTACTTCATCAACATTCTTTAATTCCGACTCCGCGGCTGCAACCAGATCCGGATACATCGCCGTCACATTCTCCAGCCCCCGACTGTAAATCCGCACGGAGCCCGTAGTCTTTTTTCCTACATGCCACGTGCTATCTGCTACGCGCTGGTAATGCAACTGCGTCCGCAGCCCATCCAGTTTTGGTTCCACCGCACACTTGCCACCCACTTTCTCCAAAATATCCGCCGCTGACGTCAGCCTTTCCGCCCGCATGACCAAAATCGGCGTTCCCACTTTCGGC
>CAZQWX010000041.1:0-5874 GCA_964597255.1 uncultured Gammaproteobacteria bacterium
GCTATAACCAGATTAACCAGTTTATTCTTAATGACTGCCAGGAGACTACCAACCAGAAGCGAGCTAAATAAGGTCGTAAACTCAAGAAAGCGCCAAGGAAACTGGAGATACCAGAGTGGTTGGAGATGGTCCCAAATAAAGCCAGAATAGTCGGTAGTCATAAAAACCGAAAATGCTAACAGGAAAAAGATTCCGCCAAGAAGTAATGCCTGTGATTTCTTCTTCGTCAACAAAAAATAACCAGCAAATGCCAGAGCAGCGAGACTGCCCAGAACGTGGACTTTCCCAATCTTGAAGGATAAACCATCAACACACCCGGCAACAGAACCACCATAGCCCCATGTGCTGTCCCAGAGTTGGTTAATACAGACATAATGAATTTTATATGAAGCCAGTTGAGTAGTAAGAATTTGGTCAACAAGAGTGTAACTTTTCTCGGCCAGGGATGGCAGCCAGAAAAAAGCAGTTAAGCCAAAGGCGAGGAAGGTGATAAGAAAGAGGTGGAACATGGCTTGTTTGAGGTTGGTAGTATTTTTACTCGCTATCGATATGAAATACCACGCAGTGAAAAAACCAAAGAACGGCAAGAAAACCAGGTTATGGGTGACCATGAGAAGTGCCAGAAAAATTCCGGTCAGTAATGAGTCTATCAGACTTCTGTTTTTCGTAGCTCGATAGGCAAAAAGCAAGATCAGTGGCAGCCAGACAAAGGAAAATAATTCTGACAGGGCGCCACGAACATAGGCATCAACAGCATGGTAAGGAGCATAGAGATAGAACATAGCACTGACCAGACCTCCAGCATCACCAAATAGTTCCCTGCCCAGAAAAAACATCGCCAACCCGGAACCGACGAGAGCCAAAAACCAGAGAATTTTTATGGAATCAATAAATGAAGTCCCTACGAGATGACTGACTTCTCCGAGGTAATAAACCAGTGGCGGGTAGAAATTGAATAATGGGTAGCCATAGCCAAAACCCAAATCAGCCACCCAGCGAACGGGAAATTGACCAGCCGCTAGCGCTTTATCAAGCTCAAAAAGGCGGGCAATTTGCTGATCGTCGTGGATCGGAAAAAAACCCGAAGGAAGTAAAGCCTTCCAGGCAAAAAAGGTTAACAGAAATAAAATGATGAATGGGAGCAGCTTACGTAGTGATAATAACATTAGGAATATTATAATCGGCTCGCAGAAAACCTGCTTGCCTCATGCGGCGAGACGATTACGCCGCTAATCGGCTCGCAGAAAACCTGCTTGCCTCATGCGGCGAGACGATTACGCCGCTAATCGGCTCGCAGAAAACTCCTGGTGCTGCCAAGGTGTTCTGGCGAACTGATTAAAACTTTGACAATTATTTAGTATCATAGCAGATGGTGACAGAGTTTGAATCACTTTTTGCATTGCAAAAAATCCGTGAGCAACATTTTCGCGCTTGCGCGAAAACCGTCTTAAACTTGGCCATGATAGCTCTAGCCATAGGCCAGAGAAGTTTATAGTATAAAGCCATGAGCGAAAAACGTTTCCAACTTATATTTATAGCTATAGTCATTCTGGGACTGGTACTGAGATTATATGGTGGTCTATCGACGATACTTTTTGCCTATGATCAAGCCCGGGACGCTTTTTATGCTAACGATATACTTGCCGGCAAACTTAAGATTGTCGGACCGCCCACAGATATACCTGGTGTTTTCCACGGACCATTATATTATTATTTTCTGGCGCCACTCTATGGTTTGGGTCAAGGTAATCCCGAGGTGGCGGCAGGTGCAATCATCGTGGTTAACCTTCTGGCAGGAATCATCTTGGGCCTATGGGTTTACGACATGTTCAAGTCCAAAAGATTAACCTTGATAGCTATCTTGCTTTATACCGTGTCCTTTGAAGCAATCAGCTATGCCCGCTGGCTGTCGAATCCAGCTTTGGCTCTGGCACCGCTAGCAATATATTTTTGGGGCTTATGGCAAGTAATAACAGATAGGCAACGCGGTTGGTGGCTGACTTTCTTAGGTTTGGGACTGGCTATTGAGTTTCAGTTATTTCTGCTTTATCAGATAATTGTATTGACTTTAGTAATAGCCTTTTTTAAGCGACATGCTTTGGTTAATAGATTTTCCTTGTCTGGATTGGGAATTTTTATAGTATTACTGCTACCCTATCTCTTGGCACAGATAAAATTTGGCTTCATGGGGATAGTCGGACTGAGTCATTTCCTTTCGTCTCAAGAGCACTCAATACAATCTGTTTCTGGACGATTAAATAACCTTGTTATCGCTCAAACCCGGTTGTGGGCCAATAATTTATCACCCGACAGTCTGATACTGACAGGAATTACTGCTTTGACGGTCACGATAATTCTTGGTTATCTGGTTTATAGAAATAGGGGGCGCAAACAGATCATTTTTACCTTCTCGCTTCAGGCCGGCAGCTGCATAGTCTTCTTGGTTTCTAATCTGTCGCTGACATTTATTCTTGTTGGCATGGTTTTACCCCTGGTTATCTTGGTTGCTGTGGCCATAAATTCTCTAGTTCCTAAGTATTCAGTTATTGCTTTTGTCTGGGGAGCAACTATCATACTAGCCAATCTTCTGGCGGTGGCCAAAGGTAATCCTGCCGGTAACTACATTTTTCAAGTTCAGGAAGGCATGAGACTAGATAACGAACTAGCAGTGATAACAAAAACATATACACTAGCGACTGGCCGACGGTTTTCTTTAGATGTGCTTTCTAATCCCTGGCAGACTCCGACAACTTGGGCCTATATTTACTCTTGGCAGGCACGAAATCATGGTTTGATGCCAGCCTATCGGGGAATTACTGCTTATACCTTCCCAGGAGAAAATAGCTTACCTCGATCCGACAGTGCAACTTCGATAGAATTTACCATCGTTGAGCCAGGGGTGTCACAAGAGTTAGTAAAGCAGACACTGGCCAGTGAACAGAATAAGAGCACAAACTTCTCCGTGATTAATATCAATACTATCCAGCTATGGGTAATGGAGCACGTTTGATGATCTCCGTTCCATCAGGCATAACTTTCTCCCAGACGGTAGAAAAGTTGTTATCCGGCGTTTTGTAATGCATAAAGTCATCACGAACTGGTTGACTGGTATCCGGGGGAATGATTAAGTAAACAAAATTGGGAGTAGCTGATTGCGCCACTGGCTTGTTGTTATATTTATTCCCAAGCCACTGGAAAAGATAATCATAGTCATAGCTATAGATACTGGGCGTATACGCAGCAACAGTGAATTTTTGATCCTGACTATCAGTGTAGATGGTGTTAACTACCGTCTCCTTGGCGGTAAGCGATGGCACAAGATAAAATTTTGGTATCGGTTCCCGAATCAAGGCAATAGCATTTTGGATAAGCAGAAAAAGTGCCCAACCAAGAAGGACCAACGCGAGGGGCTTAATTCGACTAACGATAATACCGACAAGTAGCAGGACAATAACTTCGGTGCCAATAAAATAATAGTCCCAGACGGGATTTTTGGATGAAGCATAGAGATAGATTAGGCTGCCCAGCGACATGGTAAGAAAAGCTATCAACCGCCACTCGGGAATCGAGAAACGGAATCGTCGGAGCATTAAGCAAGCAAGAATAAGGCCGATAAAACAGATACTGAGAATATTTACGGGCAGGTGAAAAATGGTGGTGGGAACTTTAAGGAAATCTTCTAATACTTCCGACTTCGATAGCCCGACCTGGCCAACAACCGCAGAGTTATAAAGAGCAGAATTGACGATGGCAAGAAGATAGAAAGTTGTAATATGAAACCCATGTCGAATTTCAAAAAACGAAAAGGGGAGGAAAATAAGTAGGACGCCAGCTAGAAAGTGACTGACTATAGCTAGGTAGCTTCTTAAGAAAGTCTGGAAAGTATGGCGGTGTTTTATTATTCCGGCAATTAGGCTAAAGAAAAACAACAGTCCACAGGCTAAAGTAATCCCAGTAAAAAATGACAGATGAAAACTAGCCAGAAGGGCTAGGGCAACACCGGCAAAAAACAGCGACTTGACATCCCATCGGTAAACCATATAAGCCAAAAATATGAACACTAAGGGAGCCGGATATGGGTTCCAGATAAAGGTGTCGTATGAGCCATAGGTTAAGAGGAAAAAGATGGCCAGCGCTAGTGTTGCCACGGGACCAAAGATCCGGGAAAAATGTTTTGCCAACACAAGACCAACGAAGAAATATGGCACCGTCGCCACGAAAAAAGCGATAAATTGCGGATCTTTAGTGAAGACTTGTATTAAACTGATGATCCAAATCCAATAGGGTAGATAAAATACCCCAGGAATGCCTCCAGGTTGACCAATCAAGGTTAGTTTTTGGTGATTAGCCAAGGCCAACAGCAAGTCCCTGGCTGGGTCAGACCAAAAAGGAATACCACCCCAGAAAACACTACGTAGGGCTACTGCCAGAAAGTAGAGATATACGGTTATTGCTAACAGCGGAAAAACCCGCTTCCAAATCGCCATCTTTCAATTATATAATGACTTTAATGCTAACCGCGTCGGGAATTTCTTTCTGGCTGCTTTTTCTGGGGTTTTTTATCGCTTCGTTTCTAGCCTTTTTCATCCCTGGTGATCTTATTAGTCGACGGCTTAACCTGACCGGGTTAAACCGGCTAGTACTGGCTGTAGCCTTGGGAATTGTTCTCTGGGGCTGGCAAGGCATGGTCTTTGGTTATCTGCAGATGCGTTTTCTGTCGTATGGTTATCTTTTAGTGGCAGTGGTACTTTGGTGGCGATACCACGCGAAAATAGTTATTGGTCTCCCGAGAAATATCGACTGGTTGTTGGGTGGAATTTTGACCTTGGGCATTACTATTCAAATGTCTGCAGTGGGATTTATCGGAAGTGTTTTCTCCCAAGGTCTGTTTTTTTGCTGTCGTGGAGTGCCGGATGCCATTTTCCATTTAGCCCTGACTGACGAGTTAGTTAAGCGGTTTCCCCCTTTTGAACCAGGCATGTTCGGGGTAGTGGTCCACAATTATCACTACTGGGCTAATCTGGTTATGGCTGAGTTGATCCGGGTATTTCATTTACCACTGATCCCAACCAGTTATCAGTATTTTCCACTCCTGGTCGCTGGTCTTTTAGGCTTGAGCTTGGTGGCTTTTGCCAAGGAACTAACAAATAACAAATCGTTCGCCCGGTGGTTGGTGTTTTTCGCTTTTTTTCATGGCGATATTTTGTACCTCTTAATTCTGCTGCGGGGCAAAGGTTTAAATTTAGACGTTACTATCCTGGACGATGCCAGCAAACTCCTGGCCGGACCAACCAGGTCATTCTCTATTGCCCTACTCTTTGCCGGCTTAGTCTTGTTAATCAGGTGGCTTCGCAAACGCGACCTATTTTCCGGACTTTTAGTCTTTTTAGTGTTTGGCAGTTTAATCGGATTCAAAGTGTACACCGGGATTTTCGCTTTGACCGGACTTGGTTTGCTGACGGCTTATTTTTTTATCAGGAGACACTGGACCATGGCCTTTTTGCCAGCATTAGCTGTTGTCCTGGCGTTGATTATTTATTTACCCGTTAACAGTGGGGCCGGCGGGCTGTATTGGAACGGGTTTTATCGGTTTGAGAACTTTATTGTCCAACCGGCTTTCGGCTTGCAAAACCTGGAACTTGCCAGGATAAGTCTCTTAGCCAACCATCAATATTTGCCAGTAGCTGTCTTAGAAATCCTTTTTCTTGGTGCCTATATTATTTTTCTTTTTGGACCGGTTCTTCTGGGATTCATCCAAAACAAAAAGAGTTTGGCAATTCTCGGAACTGAGTTAAACATTTTTCTGATTGGATCCGGTATTATTACTGCCCTGGTTGGTTTATTTTTTGCCCAAACTATCGGGGGAGTTAATTC
>CAZQWX010000042.1:0-1704 GCA_964597255.1 uncultured Gammaproteobacteria bacterium
TCCCTGGAGGAAAGCCACATTCAAGGAATTACTAACAGAATTTCTTCGGATAGACTCAGACAAAATAACAGATGAGGAAATTAAGACACTTTTGGGCAAAAATAATATCAAGATGACTGGGGTTTGGTCTCGAAACAAAGCACTCTTCACGCTTTATGACCATCTAGTAACGCCACAGCTCGAAGGGCCAATTTGGTCAATTGACTATCCTCGTGAGGTCAGTCCGCTCTCTAAGGAGCATCGTGATGATCCCGAGAGCTTTGTGGAAAGATTCGAGGGCTATATCGGCGGCGATGAAATTTTTGACGGCTGGAGTGAAATCACTTCCAGCATCGAGCAGCGTGCCAGGTTTGAAAATGAACAGCGCAACATGAAAGCCGGTGACACAGAGGCTCAACCACTGGACGAAGATTTCTTGGAAGCCTTGGAGTATGGTATGCCCCCATTAGGTGGTATTGGGTTTGGCATTGATCGACTGGTAATGTTCTTTACCAACATCGAAAGTATTCGAGAGGTAATCGCTTTCCCATTACTTCGTCCTGAGAAAGCGAGTGGTGTATAATCAGAGGTAGTGAAAAAAGAGAGGCTTTCTCCGCCGATAATTGGCCTGCTGGAAGCTACTGGACTGGCTGCATATTTGGCACTTTTTGCTGCCTTTCTGAACAACGCTAATAACTGGTTTGGCAGCTTAGCCAATCGTGGCTTTCTCGGTCCCATGCTAGCACTGGCTATCTTTGCGCTCTCCGCTATTGTTTGCGTGGCCGTTATGGGTGGCTATCCGTTCTATATCCTCTGGGAAAAAAAGAACACCAAGCTAGCTTTTACTATTGGTTTTTACAGCACATTCTGGCTGTTTATTTTTATTATTTTGACGCTACTAGTCTTTACGATCTTACGATAAGATCTCCCCATGGCTCTTTCTCGCCAACAATTTGTCGATCTGCTTCATGCTAAGATGCAAAGCCAGAATTTGCGGCGACATTGCTATTCTGTTGAAGCAGCCATGCGGGCTCTGGCTAAGCGCTTTGGTGGCGATCAAGACAAGTGGGGCATTGTTGGGTTACTTCATGATGGCGACTATGAATTTACCAAAGAGGATCCGGCCAATCACGCCAAAATGATGGCTGATTGGGTGCGGGAACTAGGGGAGACCGACAAGGAACTGCTAACCGGCATTGAATCGCATGGTTGGTTTCATCAAGGAAAACTGCCAGAAACCCAGATGCAGTGGTCGCTGTTTTGTTGCGACGAGTTGACGGGCCTAATAGTGGCGGTAGCCCTGGTACAACCAACTAAAAAGTTGGCTGACGTAACCGTGGAGAAGGTACTTTCCAAGTTCAAGATCATGGCTTTTGCTGCCGGCGCCAAGAGAGAAGATATCCAGATGTGTGAAGAAAAATTAAGCCTTCCCTTGCCAGAGTTTGTCAAAATAGTTTTGGCTGGCATGCAAGCTATTGCACCCGATCTTGGCCTGTGATAAACTGTCTATACAAGCGTTATTAGTCTGGCTTTCCACCAGACAAGCCTCTTAGAGTAACAACTAAGACGGGTCAGCCCGTAATAGCAAAAATAAGTTGTAGAAGGTTGGCACCGCGATTATTCGCCCTTCAAAATTGAGGGGCTTTTTTGTGGTAAAGTGGATACATAGTATTCATCCTGAGCACTTCGACAGACTCAGTGTAAACGAAGTCGAGGGATCTAAAA
>CAZQWX010000043.1:0-3147 GCA_964597255.1 uncultured Gammaproteobacteria bacterium
GTGGACATTCGGGTGGGGACGATTGAAAAAGTGGAGGATGTGGAGAAATCGGACAAGTTGGTCCGATTGACGGTTAACTTCGGCGACTTTAAACGGATAATTTTGGTCGGAATGAAAAAAGAGCGGGAAAACCCAGTGGAAATTACTGGTAAGCAAGCGCTATTTGTGGTTAATCTGGAACCGCGAGAGATGATGGGGGAAATGTCTGAAGGGATGATGTTTGATATTGGTTACGCCAATGAGATCACACCAGTCTTGGCCATGCCGGAGAAACCGGTGCCGGATGGGGTGTGTGCGGGATAAATATGAAACAAAATATTACAGATCAGATTAGGGAGGCCATTTTTGAGGCTGTAAAAGCGACATATTCCGCCCAAGGCGGACCAGCCTCGGGCTGGCCAGATGTGGAGATTAAGCTGGAAGAAGTTGAATTGGAGCATCCCACGGCGGAAGAGCACGGGGATTATTCTTCTAATGTTGCGCTGCGGCTGGCGAAGGAGTTGGGTAAAAATCCAAGGGAAGTTGCGGAGGAAATAGTAAATGGGTTAGTAGGTCAGAAGGACAGTAAGTTAGAGAAGATCGAGGTGGCTGGGCCGGGGTTCATTAATTTTTGGCTGACGAAGGACTTTTTAGCTGGACAAGTCAGTGAAGTTTTAAAAGCTGGAGAAAAATTTGGGATGTCAGAACTTGGTAAGGGCGAGAAAGTCGTGGTTGAGTATACAGACCCAAACCCCTTTAAGGAGTTGCATATTGGCCATTTGATCTCAAATGTTACAGGTGAATCCTTGACTAGGCTTCAAGAGGCCATTGGGGCGACGGTTTGGCGGGCAGATTATTTTGGTGACGTGGGTATTCATGTTGCCAAGTCGGTCTGGGGATTGCAGCAGAAACTGGTTGACGGAAAACTGGGCTTGTCAGAGCTGGCGCAAAGGCCACTTCTGGAACGGGTTAAGTTTATGGGCGAAGCCTATGTTTTGGGCACGAAGAAATATGACGAGGACGAGAAGATTAAAGAAGAAATTGGTCGCTTGAACACAATGTTGTATGTTGCTGCCCAAAAAATGTGGCAACGACAGGGTCAGAAAGTGGAGATTAATTATGATCCAGAGCACAAACTTAATGAGGCTGAGATTGATCGGATTGGCGAACTTTACGAAACAGGCAGGAAATGGAGCCTTGATTATTTTGAAACCATCTATGCGAAGTTAGGGACGAATTTTGATGGTTATTATCCAGAAAGTCGAGTTGGTGAGGTGGGTTATAAGTATGTGTTAGACAACCTGGGAAAGGTGTTTGAGGAGAGTGATGGGGCAGTAATTTTCCGGGGTGAAAAATTTGGTCTGCACACAAGAGTGTTTATCAACAAGAACAAATTGCCTACATATGAGGCAAAAGAATTAGGATTGGCGCCGGTTAAATATCAAGATTTTCCCTATACGAAGTCGATTATTGTGGTTGCGACAGAGATAAGGGAGTATTTCAAAGTTTTGGTCGAGGCTTTAAAACAGGTTAATCCAAAGCTAGGAAATGTGACTGAGCCGATTTGTACTGGCATGGTCCGGGTTCCGGGTGGCAAGATGGGGAGCCGGTTTGGCAATGTAGTTACGGTTCTGGGACTGATAGGACAGTTGAAAGAGCTGGTCATGCCAAAGTTGGACAATGAAAGATTGACTGATAAGGAAAAGGATGAGATTGCCGAAAAGATCGCGGTGGCGGCAATAAAGTATGCCTTTTTGAAAAATGGGATAGGAAAGGACGTCGTATTTGATCTTGAGAAGTCATTATCTTTCGAGGGCGATTCTGGGCCGTACATTCAGTATACCTATGCCCGGGCAAAGTCAGTTTTGCGCAAGGCTGAAGGAGCTAGAAGTAAAAAGGCGGAGAAGACTGGAGATTTGGCAGTGGAGGAATTGGCAGTTTTGCGCTATCTCTATCGGTTTCCGGAGGTGGTTTCTGCGGCGGCAAAACAATACGCCCCAAACCTGGTGTGCTCCTACCTGTTTGAATTGGCAAAGAGGTATAACAACCTCTATAACAACCTGCCAATTCTGAGCAGAACGTTGCGGTCCTCGTCCCTCGACAAGCTCGGGACTGCGGGCCTAAACAACCTGCCGATTCTGGGCGATAACACACGCTTGGCAATCACCTCAGCAACAAGTATTGTTCTTAAAAATGGTCTGAATTTGCTAGGAATTGAAGCCTTAGAAAGGATGTAAGGATGAGACTTCCACTTGTAGAGCGGCGATCAAATGAGAGGGATCAATATGTAACAATGCGTAGGGTCGATGTGGAGCGTTTGATGGAAGGGGCGTTGTCATCTGCTGGGGTTGATGAACTGACTGGCTTGTGGAATCGAGATGCGGCGGTCCTGCTGTATCTTAGAGCGCAAAATGGTTTGCGAAGGGCAGGGACAATTCAGGACGAGAAGATTGGCTTTGTGGTGGTGGATTTGGCCGGGCTTAAGGGCTTTAATGATAATGAGGGTCGCCAGGTTGGTGATGGGGCATTAAAGAAAGTGGCGCGGTTGTTGGCAAAGTCGTCAAGGGAGTCCGAGGATATTGTGGCCAGAGTGGGAGGAGACGAGTTTTTGTTGGTCTGCCCTGGTGGTCAGGAAGTGGCAGAGAAGATAAATGACCGGTTGCAGCATTTCTTAGCATCGAAAAGTGCGCGATTTAGGGCGCAGCGTAAAAACGGAGACTGGGGTCGCTATGTGGTGAAAGCTTATACTGCAACAGCAGAGGTAAGGGCGACGGTGGATCCGAATGTGGCTGTTAGTGTGGTTTGTGATGTAATTAATAAGAAGGGGAGAGATCAAGAGTTGGATGTTGGTGGGGTTCGGGAGCGGTTGAGAGAATTGGTTTGATTGGACTAACCTTGAATTAGGCTTCCTAGTGTGCTACTATAGGTCTTTATGGAGAATAGAGTGGGAAGGGAAAATCGGCTGCGGAATACTACCATTGGCGCAATGATTATCCTGGGGCTAGTGTGCGGGGGGCTGGCTTATGGTGGCGAATCAGTGGGCAGGGCGGCTCGGCAGGCATGCACAAATTTCGCTTATAATGCCGGTTTGTACCAAGATAGCCGGGTGGGTCCTGGATGTGATCGGGGATCACAGCAGTTCCGAAGCGACATAGAAGGGTGGGGAGA
>CAZQWX010000044.1:0-4929 GCA_964597255.1 uncultured Gammaproteobacteria bacterium
AATTTCTACTTCCTGGCCACAATGCGGACATTTAATCGTTTGAATCATCGGATATTTGTTTCAATTATTCTTGCTGGATTAACCAAATAGTCTGACAATCTGACCCATGTAGGTCTGACTGTGATATACATTGTCGATGGATCATCTTTAAATTCCAGGCTCTCCGGGTGAGCACTCATGTATTTGTCTTCGCAAAGTTTATAGTCAGTTGACTTTTTGTCCACCAAGTTGGCGATGCCTTCATATTGGACATTGAGTTCCGAAAAAGTCCAACCAATCACCACCGCTACTTTTTTGTTTGTCCGCAAGTTTTTCCGCTTCCGACTGGCATGATCAGTACTTAATACCAGTGACAAATCATCTTCCACCGCATAACCCATGACGGCACATTGCGGTTGACCACTTTTACTAGTTGTCGCCACGGCACAAAGTTTTGGTTCTTTTTGCGTCAAAAATTCCCATACTTCAGTTTTAATGTCTTTTGCACCGGATTTAGAGGTCGTTTGTTGAGAAAAGAAGCGCCGGAAAAAGTTCGCAATGTAATTGACTACATAGTGAAACATAGGGCAAGTATACAACAAAACTGGGCCAACAATTGAGCAAAAATAAGAGTAAAATAGATCAATGTTGATCGATGAGGCAGAGATCACGGTGGTCGGTGGCCATGGGGGACCGGGCAAAGCGTCATTCTTCAGAAAAGGCACCGGACCGGATGGGGGCAATGGCGGCAAGGGTGGCGATGTCTACTTCAAAACCACAACAAACCTCAATGGTCTGAATTACTTCTCCAGCCAAAAAGAATTCTTTGCTCAAGAGGGTGCTCCAGGAGCCTCCAACAAGAAATCTGGCGCTGATGCCAGGGATCTAACCCTGTTGGTACCGATGGGAACGGATATCACCGATCTGGACAGCGGTGAAGCCTTTTTTCTCGATCAGCCCGGTCAGACGGTTCTGCTTGCCAAAGGCGGGATTGGCGGCCAGGGCAATGATGCCCTCAAAAACGCCCGAATGACCACCCCGCTTCATGCCCAACATGGTATGCCAGGCCAGCGACGCCACCTCAAGTTGATTTTGCGGCTTCTGGCGGACTTTGGTCTGATTGGTCTGCCCAACACCGGCAAAAGCTCCCTCTTAAACGCCATCACTTCTGCCAATGTTAAAGTCGGTGATTATCAATTCACTACCCTGGAACCAAATTTGGGGGCTTTTAGCGACAAAGTTATTGCTGATATTCCCGGCTTGATCGAAGGTGCCTCGCAAGGTAAAGGCCTGGGAACCAAGTTTCTCAAACACATCGAAAAGGTCGAGGTTTTGTTCCACTGTATTTCTGCCGATTCTGCCAATCCTTTGACTGATTACAAAACTGTGCGGAAAGAACTGGCCACTTATAACAAGAAACTGTTAAAGAAAAAGGAAATCATTGTCTTGACCAAGACGGATCTGGTCGATGATACCCAACTCCAAAAAACGGTTAAAAGTCTGGAGAAAATCACCAAAGACATCCTCACGGTTTCGGTCTTCTATGACCAAAGTTTAGAAGAAATTAAAAAACTGTTGCGGTAGAAGACACCGGAATTACTTTGTGTGTCTAGCGACAAATTCTCTGATTCTGGAACGTACTCCACCTGAGTGTTTTGGAGTTGCGTCGGGATGACGAGAAAGCTCCGACAATGCTTGGTCTTCAATGCTAGCAACGGTTGAAAAAGTCGGCTCGATATTTGGCTCTAAGGGAATATCAAGTTTGATAGTGACACCGCACATTTGTACTTCCATATAACAGAGTATATATCACAGACTATAGGGTGTCAAGTCTTTTTGCGTTTATTTGATTCGATCTTCTTGATGATGTTGTTTTCTGGGCCCTTATGGTTATATTTCCCCAAAATCTCCATCTGAACCATATTAAAGGCATCCTCAATATCAATGCCCAGCTGATTAGCTAACCGACAAGTCCCAAAAAACAGGTCACCGATTCCATCCTTAAATATCTCTTTGTTTTCTTTGATACATGTATTTCTTTCCTCTTGGGTTTTATAACGAAGATACTGCGACATTTCAATCAGTTCCTCATGCAGGTGATCAAATTTATCAACATTTGGCAAGTCTTCCCAGTGATTACGTTTGGCGAAGTCACGGACAAGTCTCTGTGCACCACGAATTGTCTTTATTTTTTTTGTCACAATAACCACAACTAATTATATCGTATAGAAAAAATGAGCGGGATAAGGGAATAAGAACCTGCTTCGCAGAACCTTGCGGTCCTCGCTGCGCTGCGGGCCTATGAACCCTCTTTTGAGCGGGATGCCAGAATCGAACTGGTTTCTCCACCTTGGGAAGGTGGCATACTGCCGGTGTACTAATCCCGCGCTGTAGCCATTTTAAAACATTGGACTCATTTGTCCAATCAGAAGAGTTAAGTCAGGCACTGACAAACTACTAGCGTGGCAGACTTAGGACATTACCGGAAAAGATCTTGTCAGGGTCGGCAAGCGAGTTGGCTCGGGCAATTTCTACCCACTTGTAGCCATCTCCATAGGCCCGCACAGCAATTTCCCACAGATAATCACCTTGTTCCACGGTATAACTGGCACCACTGATTTTGCTGTCAGTGATTTCCGGTTGCATGGCGGCGGCGACCGTCAATGGTTGGCGCACTTCCGCCTTGGGGATGGTCAGTTTCTGACCGGCCTCCAAAGCATCAGGGTTTGCCAATTGATTAGCTGACGCGATATCCACATAGTTGTAACCACTGCGATAGTATTGCTCCGCAATCGCCCAGAGATTCTCACCGGCGGCAACGGTGTGTGTTGTGGGCAAAGCCACGGTGGTTCCGGCTGGCGTCAATTCACCACTTTGCGTGGCAGATTGGTCAGTGTTTTGGGTATTGGCCGCTGGCGGCTGATTTCTGAAATAGTTGTAGGCCAGAAAACCGACCAAAATCACAACCACCGCTCCCAGAATCATGCTGATGGCTGACTCTGACAGTTTGACATTGTATTGCTTGAGAAGTTTGTTGATTGATTTTTGCAGTTGATCCAAAATTTATTCACACTCCTTCCGGGCAGGAGAATCTATTCGAGGCAGTCATTAACTTATAACCTAATCGCTCAGGAAAAACAAGAAGTACATTCATGAACATGCTCAGTTTCTCAACGCCTCTTTACCCGACATTCTTCCCACAAGTATGCTTAGCGACTTGCTTTTTAGTCTCTGTTCTTGATCAAACAGTCCAGCGATCAGCGGCCACAGGCTTTCCAGCGTTGGACTGATAGCCTTCTCATGCTCTATATTTGCTAGGCGTTCAGATGGAGTAACTGTCGGCAGCATTTCGCGTTGCTGCTGCCAAATAAAATATTCAGTTCTATACATATCTATCCATATTCCCCAGACTCTTCTGGCGGGCTCGACCGGATTCGAACCGGCGATCTTCTCCGTGACAGGGAGACGCGTTAACCGCTACGCTACGAGCCCTAAACTGTATTATCTTGTGCTAGAATGATAGCAAACTATGGCTGCCAAGGCAACAAAAAACTGGACCAATTTGGACATTGCCAAGCTTCTTCGGCAAATTGCCGCCGCTTATACCATCCTGGGTTTCGACCGTTTTCGGATCATTGCCTATGACAATGCGGCCACGGCTGTCGAACATGCCACATCGGAACTGCGTGATTTATGGGAAGAAGGAAAACTTGACAGTCTTCCTGGTCTGGGCAAGTCCTTGCAAGAACATTTGGGTGAACTTTTCACCAAAGGGGAGTCAGCTCATTTCAATCAAGTGCTCAAAAAAGTAAATCCTGCTATCTTTCCCTTGCTGGAAGTTCCCGGCATTGGGCCTAAGAAAGCACAGACACTGGTTGAGAGACTCAACATTAAGGGTGCTGACCAAGCAGTTACGCAGTTGGAAAAAGCTGCTCTGGCCCATAAGATCGCCCCCTTGGAAAACTTCGGTACCAAAAGCGAGGAAGATATTTTGGCCAATATCCAACGCCATAACCAGGGTGCCATCAAAGAAAAGCGCATGGTTCTGCCCCAAGCCGACGCTATTGCCGATGAACTTATTGATTATCTAGGTAAAACCCTAGGTAAGCAGGTGGTTAGGATTGACAAATTAGGTAGCTTGCGTCGCCGGGTGGCTACCATTGGTGACATTGATCTGGCAGTAGCCACAGATAACCCCGGGGTGGTTGTTGAAGCGTTTGTAAATTACCCCAAGAAAGTTAATATCATTGAACAAGGGCCAACTGGTGCCTCGCTACTTTTGGCTTCTGGTCGCCAGGCGGACCTGCGGGTGGCTGACCCCAGAACCTATGGGGCCATGCTCCAATATTTCACCGGCTCCAAGTATCACAACATCAGGCTGCGCGATTTTGCTCTGAAAAAGGGTTTATCGCTTAATGAATACGGCATTAAAAGCGTTAAGGGCAAAGCGTCCAGCGTCGAGAAGTTCAAGACAGAAGAAGCATTTTATAATTTTTTAGGCCTCGACTATATTCCACCGGAACTTAGAGAAGACTCTGGCGAGATTGAAGCTGCTTTGCATCATAAGTTACCCAAACTTGCTGAATTGAACGACCTGAGAGGAGACATGCATGTCCATTCTGATTTTGATCTGGAGACCAGCCATGACCCCGGAGAAAATTCCATGCAAGAGCTCCAGGAAGCCGGGGAGAAATTGGGTTATACATTTATTGGTATTACTGATCATAACTCAAGTTCTAAACATAGTCAGAGTGAGATAGTCGAGAAGATTCGCAAACAAAAAGCACTCATTGAAAAATTGAACCAGCATAATAAAAGTACTCGAATACTAAATATGCTCGAAGTTGATATTTCACCAGATGGCTCATTACCTTTGCCCAATGAAGCCCTGAATTTGCTTGACGGTTGTTTGGTTAGTATTCACTCCTCGTTTGGCATGGCCAAAAAAAA
>CAZQWX010000045.1:0-3105 GCA_964597255.1 uncultured Gammaproteobacteria bacterium
CCAAAAAAAGAGGAAAAAAAATTACCAGTTGATCAACGTTGATCATGCCGGAAAAGCCTCAGCAGTAAAAGCCGGAGTCTTATTGGCCAAGGGAGATATTATCCTGTTTTGTGATTTTGATCAGGCGACTCCACTTGAGGTAGTAAATCGGTTTATTGCTGAACATCAAAAAGGTGCCGATGTAGTTATTGGTGACCGAACCCGGGATCGTGGTGGCAAAAGTGATACGCTATTTCAGAAGCTGCGCAGCGAAGTCTTTGTTCTTCTGACCAGGATTATTTTGAACGTTTTTGTAAATGATACCCAATGTGGCTTTAAATCCTTAAAAAAGTCTGCCGCTAAAAGGATTTTCTCTTCCTTCAGAATTAGTGCCCAACCGGGCAAGGTAGTCGGTGGTTACATGGGAGCATTTGATGCGGAGATGCTCTTTCTCACTGGCAAGTTCCGCTATAAACTGGTACAGGTGCCAGTCAGTCGGGAAGATCCATACGGAGCAATGGGGAAGTATAACAATAAGTGGCGAGAGGTCACAAACATGCTTCGGGATATCTTTCTGATTCGATTCCAGGATATTCTTGGCAAATACGACAACCTATGATCATCACCCAAACGCCGCTGCGCATCAGCTTTCTTGGTGGTAATACTGACTTCCGACAATTCTTCCGCAAGCACGGTGGTTGTGTTTTGACAACCGCAATCAACAAATACATCTACTGCATAATTACTAAACGGTTTGACGAAAAAATTTATGTCAACTGGTCGAAGAAGGAGATTGTCGATCGGGTCGACCAGATCGAACATGAGCTGGTTCGTGAATCAATGAGATTGGTAGGAATTAAAAATGGCGTCGAGATTTCTTTCTTGGCCGATGTACCTTCAGAGGGGTCAGGTTTGGGATCTAGCAGCAGTGTTCTAGTGGGAGTTCTCAATGCCCTACATCACTATAATGGCGAGAATCCAACAGCGCAGCAACTGGCGGAGGAAGCAGTCAAAATAGAGGTAGACATTTTGAAAAAACCCATTGGCATTCAGGATCAATACATTGCCGCTTACGGCGGTTTGCGATTTCTGGAGTTTGCTAAAAATGGACCAGTCACGGCAACCAGAATTAGTGTTGACCACGGTTTAATTGACGACCTGGACAGCTATGTCATGCTGTTTTACACTGGCAAAGTCCGCAAATCCGCATCGATACTTTCCGGCGTTATGGCCAATATCTCCAAATCTACAGCAGCCTTGCTCCAAACAAAAAAAATGGCCGTTGCCGGCTATCAAGCATTACTGTCTGGTGAAATACCAACAGTAGGGAAACTCATGCATGACTACTGGAAGTTGAAACGGGGATTGGCAAATGGCATCTCTGATCCGGAAATCGACCGCCTTTACCAAAGTGCTTTGACAGCCGGGGCCATTGGCGGAAAAATTGCTGGAGCTGGGGGAGGGGGATTCTTGGTTTTGATGGTGCCCTCAGAGAATCGCCAAAAAGTCCGGAAGGCTTTACATAATCTGCGCGAGGTTCCGGTGCGGTTGGAACCGGATGGCAGTAAGGTGATACTTAATATCAGGCAATACTAAATAGCATGAAGGACAAAGTTCTGATCATCGGCGGGGCAGGATTTATCGGCTCACACACTGCCGATGAACTGGCTAGGCGAGGTTACACTATCCGCATTTACGATAATCTCAGCCCAAAAACTCACTTCGGAAAGTGGCCGGACTACCTTGACGCTTCTTACGAAAAGATTGAAGGCGATGTTCGTAACCGTGACGGGCTGGAGAAAGCCCTGACTGGTGTCGATTTTGTTGTGCATCTGGCCGCGCAAATGGATTATATGCCGGAGTTTAGTGTCTTCTTTGATACTAACGTCACGTCAACCGCTTTAATTTATGAGCTCATTGTTGCCAAAAATCTGCCGATTAAAAAGGTAGTCGTGGCTTCGTCACAGTTTGTCTACGGCGAAGGGCGATGGCACTGCCAAAAAGATGGTGATGTTTTTCCGAAACTGCGCACACCCGAGCAACTGGCAAAAAAGATGTGGGATCCGGTTTGTCCGTTATGTGGTGGCAAGATAGAGTCCTTGGCCAACTTGGAAACCCATCAGGATCCACCTAATCAGTATGCTATTTCCAAATATGCTGAAGAACTCATTGCTCTTAAAATCGGCCAAAACTACAACATTCCATCGGTGGCCATGCGGTATTCCATCGTCCATGGGCCAAGGCAGTCCCTGAAAAATGCCTATTCCGGGGCTCTTCGGATCTTTGCGATGAAACTACTTATCGACGAACTACCGCCGATCTATGAAGATGGCCTGATGCGTAAGGACTTTGTTTCCGTGTTTGATATCGCCCGCGCTAACGCCGATGTTCTGGAGAGCGAAAAAACAAACTATCAAAATTTCAACGTTGGCGGGGGTAAATATTACACAATCATCCAACTAGCCCAAATAATCGCTGCTAAACTGGGCAAAAAAGTAACCTTTCAAGCCAGCGGTCAATTTCGGGTTGGCGATGTTCGCCACAGTGTTTCTGATGTGACTAAACTCACCGGCATAGGCTGGAAACCACAAGATAGTGAAGACAAGGTGCTTGACATCTATCTCGAATGGCTGAAAAAAGAACTCAAAAGACAAGACTATTACCGCTATCTCAATGAAGCCCAAAAAAATATGCAGCAACAAGGTGTTGTTCGCGGTTAAATTAGCACCACACCATTGCCGTGGCCAAATATCTCATTATTATCTTTGCCATCTGTTTTCTGCTTTTTCTCCCGGGTTTCAGAAACTATTTCCATGAGGACGATTTCATTGATTTATCACTGAGTCAAACTCCTGGCCAGGTGGTCAGTGCCTTTAATCTATTTAGTCCCCGTCCAGACTTTCCGTTCTACCGACCCATTCCGACCCAGCTCTATTTCTTTGTTAACCAAAAACTGTTCGGCTTATCCCCCTTAGGTTATCATGTAATGACCTTCCTGCTTTTTTGTCTGACAGTTGCCAGTGTTGCCTTTTTGGCAGAAGAGTTTACCAGGAGTCAAACTGCAGCTGTCTTGTCGGCAGCCATTTTTGCCATCAACTCAACTTTTTTTGCCGCTCTCAACTCACC
>CAZQWX010000046.1:0-6908 GCA_964597255.1 uncultured Gammaproteobacteria bacterium
AATCGCCGGCTATGGTCAGTTCCAAGAGCTGGCCCGCCTTGTCCGATTACTGCAAAATTTCGCCTACACCGCTAAAAGGCTAGTGATTTATGAGCAAAGCACAATATTGGTTTAACCGAGCACGGGATGAACACTTCGCCATTGGGGCGTTTAATGCGGCATCGATGGAAACCTTGAAGGCGATTGTGGGGGCGGCACAAAAGTTGCGGTCGCCGGTGATGGTGGAAGCGTCGCATGGGGAAGTGAGCTATTTTGGGGTCAAGGAATTGGTCGGGGTGGTGCGGACGATGGAACAAAGTTTTGAAGTGCCAATCCTTCTTAATTTGGACCATGCTCCAGATTTGGATCACTGCCGGGAGGCACTGGACGCCGGTTTTGATTATATTCATCTGGATGGGTCGAAGTTGGATGTTGCCGAGAATACCAAGCAGACGAAGGAACTGGTGAGTATGGCTCATGCAAAAGAAGTTTTGGTGGAAGGAGAAATTGACAATATTAATGTAATGGGGGCGGGAAGTGCGGATAACCGGGCAAAAAATATTGGCTCGGTCCGGGACCCAAAATTTTATACCAATCCGGACAACGCCTTAGAATTTGTGCGAAACACAGGGATTGATACCTTTGCTTCATTTGTTGGGAATGTACACGGATTGTATGCAGAAATAAAGACGATTGATTTGGACTTGCTCCGGGAGATTAAAGCCAAGCTCGCGGGGACGTTCTTGTCGTTGCATGGCGGATCAGGCATTCCGGGAAATGAAATCTCGGCAGCAATTGGTATTGGGATTCAGAAAGTCAACGTGAACACGGAACTGCGGATTGCGTTTCACGACAAATTAAAAGAGACACTGGATGGACCGGAACATGATGAGGTGGCGATCTATAAAATTATGCCTGCAGCCATTGCAGCGATGCAGGAAGTGGTAGAAAGTAAAATTAAGTTATTTGGGAGTGCGGGGAAAATAT
This sequence comes from uncultured Gammaproteobacteria bacterium, assembly GCA_964597255.1. Lineage (GTDB taxonomy): Bacteria > Patescibacteriota > Microgenomatia > JAMCZE01 > JAMCZE01 > CAZQWX01. The sequence goes on from CAZQWX010000046.1 coordinate 967, forward strand.
GAAAGTGGTAGTGACCAGAAAAATTCCAGGGCCGGCGGAGGAGATGCTGAAGACAGCGGGGTATGACGTAGTGGTAAATTCTGAGGACCGGGTACTGACGGAAGAGGAACTGAAGACGTTTGTCGCCGGGGCGGATGGGATTTTGTCACTGTTGACCGACAAAATTGATGGAGCGGTCTTGGATGCGGCGGGAAAACAACTGAAGATTGTGGCTAACTATGCGGTGGGGTTTGATAATGTGGATTTAGAGGCGGCCAGAGCGCGGAACGTCTATGTGACCAATACGCCGGGGGGATTTACGGAGGCAGTGGCAGAACATACGTTTGCGCTGATTTTGGCGGTGACACGGAGAATTCTGCAGGCGGACAAATTTGTTCGGGAGGGGAAATATCATAATTGGGAACCGGAACTGCTCATGGGGACACAGTTGTATGGCAAACAGCTGGGGGTGGTGGGGTTGGGTCGAATCGGAACTTATGTGGCCAAGATCGCGCATTATGGCTTCTCGATGCAGGTGTTGTATTACGCACACAAACCAGATATGCAGGTGGAGTCGGAGATGGGGGCGGTGTTCTGCGATGATTTATCGGAACTGTTGAAAACAGCCGATGTGGTCAGTTTGCATGTGCCATTAACGCCAGAAACAAAACATTTAATTTCTAAACCACAGCTGTCGGGAATGAAGAAGACGGCAATTTTGGTGAATACGGCGCGGGGAGCGGTGGTGGATGAGGCAGCATTAATCACGGCTTTGAAAGAGAAATGGATTGCCGGAGCAGGGCTGGACGTGTTTGAAGAAGAGGCGAATATTGATTTGGCGTCGTCGGCGTCGACTGTAAACCCAGAGTTACTAAGTTTACCTAATATTGTTTTGACGCCACACATTGCCTCGTCAACGATTGAAGCCAGGAGTGAGATGAGCCGAATCGCAGCGGAAAACCTTATTGCGGCATTAAGCGGTGAGATGCCGAAGGACTTGGCGAAATAGCCGGGACACTTTGAGCCTGGTAGTTTGAGTTCTTTCTCCCCAGAGGGTTTTAGTTATTGTTTTTCTTTCAAAAGGACAGTTTGACCTGATATTGCACAGGCATCGATACTCGCCACCAGGGGGACCTCCTTCGCTTTTGGGGGTAAAACGGATTGCTATGGATCCTGGGTATTCGGGGTTCCTGCAGTTTCCTAGTAGCCCCATATGGTCGATTGTTAAGCTTGGCTTTAATTTTGTCAAATTCTGAGATACACTGGCGATATGAAACTGCCCGTGGTTGATGGGTCGATTGTTGGAAAAAAGGTGTTTGTTAGAGGGGATATCGATGTACCGCTCGATCAGGGAAAAATTGAAGACGATTCCAGACTGAAAGCCATATGGCAGACGATAGAATTTCTTCTCAAACATAATTGCTCCGTTGTTCTGGCTGGGCATGTTGGCAGACCGAATGGAAAGGAAGATGTAAGTCTGTCGACAAAGCCGATAGCCCAATGGGTTAAAGATAAACTGGGAGTTTCGGGAGAAGCAAATGGTGTTTGTTTGAAGGGCAATATCTGTGGGTTTGTGGTAAACGATAAACTGACAGTGTTGGAGAATTTGCGATTTGACCCACGGGAAGAAGCCAACGATGCAGCGTATGGGCGAGAACTCGCCTCTCTCGCGGAAGTGTATGTTAATGAATCATTTGCGGCCAGCGAGCGGGCCCATGCCAGTTTGGTCGGGGTGGCAGCAGTACTGCCGCACTTTGCCGGTTTTAGATTAGCCAAGGAAATCGAAGTGCTCAGCGGGGTGGTAGAGAATCCAAAAAGACCATTGATTGTGGTAATTGGTGGGGCAAAATTGGAGACGAAGCTACCGGTGATTAACAAAATGGTGGGTTTTGCTGATCGGGTAGTAGTGGGAGGAAAGCTCTTGGCAGAGACGGCTAATCGGGTGCCGGAGGTGTTGTATTTAGATCTGACGCCAGACGGGAAGGATTCAACAGTGGAATCAGTGGGTCAGTGCCAAATTATTTTTGCTTATGCGGGAACAATTGTCTGGAACGGACCACTGGGACTGTTCGAGGATTACACCAATCAGGTGGGGACGCGGTGGATTGCGGAGTTGATTGCCCGATCGAAGGCGTACAAAGTGGTCGGTGGTGGGGACACGGTGGAGTTTTTGGACCGGTGCGGACTTTTGGCTGACTTTGACTTTGTGTCTACTGGTGGGGGAGCAATGCTGACATTTCTGGCAGGAGAGAAGTTACCGGGAGTGGAAGCTTTACTTAAGTAGCGAAAACTGCTTATCATAGTAGCATGATAAAAGTTGCGATTAATGGGTATGGACGAATTGGCCGGGTGGCGCACCGGGTGATTTTGTCACGGTTTGCCGACCAAATTGAGTTGGTGGGAATCAATGGTGGGGACTCGACGGATATTGCCGGCTGGGGCTATCTGCTCAAGTATGACACAGCTTACGGACTGCTGGCGGGACATGACATTAAGAGCGAGAAGGCACCGGATGGCGGGGCGGCGATTCCTAAGACCTTAGGAAACCTGGTGGTGGATGGGAAACCAATTCCTTTTTATGCGGAGAAAAATCCTGGGGTGTTGCCGTGGGGGAAACTAGGTGTGGATGTGGTGATTGAATCGACAGGCGTGTTTACAACGGAGGAAAAAATTAAGCCGCATTTTGATGCCGGAGCAAAAAAGGTTATATTATCGGCCCCTGCCAAAGATCACACGATTAGGACGTATGTGTTGGATGTAAATTTGTCTGATGACAGCAAAACATTCTCGGGAGAAGCGGTAGCGCCGGCAGAGAAGATCATTTCTAATGCGTCATGCACGACCAACTGTATTGCTCCAGTGGCCCAGATTATGGTGGCGCATTTTGGGGTGGCCAAGGCGATGATGACGACGATGCATGCGTACACGTCAGATCAGCATTTGCAGGATGGGGGACATAAGGATTATCGCCGGGCCCGGGCGGCAGCGATGAACATCGTGCCGACGTCAACCGGGGCAACAATTGCAGCGACAGAAGCAGTACCAGAACTCACGGGATTATTTGCAGGAACGTCAGTGCGGGTGCCAGTAATTGTGGGATCACTGTCAGACTTCACATTTATTCTGAAAAAACCGACGACTGTGGAGGAAGTGAATGCGGTGTTGAAGGAAGAAGCGAATTCGGAGCGGTATCGACACATTCTGGCAGCATCGGAAGACCCGTTGGTGTCGTCAGACATTGTGGGAGATCCACATTCAGCGATTGTCGATTTATCGTTGACTCAAGTGGTGGCAGGGGACATGGTCAAAGTCTTTGCCTGGTATGACAACGAGTGGGGCTATGCGAACAGATTAATTGAGGAAGTGATGTTGGTGGGGGGTTAGTTATTTTTTCGACTTCTTCTCGTCTTCGTCGGGGATTTGTGTCAAAATTAAAAACAGGATGACTCCTGCCAGCATGGAGGTGCCGATGATAAAAACATTAACCGGGATGGCATCGAGTAGTGGCATAACCAGGTTAGTTTAGAATAGCGTTAATGAAAGAGCAAGTATTACAATTTCCTAAAGATTTTTTGTGGGGGACGGCGACGGCGGCACACCAGATTGAAGGGAATAATGTGCATAGCGATTGGTGGGCATGGGAACAAGACGGACGGTTACCACATAAATCCGGTCGGGCGTGTGACAGCTGGAAACGGTGGAAGGAAGATGTCGATTTGGCGAAGTCATTGAACACTAATGCTTATCGTTTTTCCATGGAGTGGGCGAGGATTGAGCCGGAGGAGGGCAAGTTTAATTTGGAAGCCCTGAAGCATTATGAAGAGGAAATAAAGTACCTCCATAAGCAAGGGATGCAGGCGGTAGTGACATTATGGCATTTTGTTTTGCCAAAGTGGTTTGCGGATAAAGGGGGATTTACAAAGAGAGGCAACCTTTTTTATTTCGCTAGGTTTGTAGGTTTTGTTACCAGCAATCTAGAAGAGTCCCCAGACCCGTGGGTGATTATAAACGAGCCTAATGTGTATGTGGGATCATGCTATTTATCTGGTATTTGGCCACCAAAACGAAGAAGGAACTGGGTTAATATTACAAAGGTGTTTTTTAATCTTGTAGAGGCGCAACGGCGTGGTTATACGATTATCCGCGAGCGATGGCCAGAAGCAGTGGTTGGCGACGCAATTAGTATGCCATGTGTAGAAAATTTCTCAGGGAATCCGTTATTTGCCGTGGTTAAGTGGTGGGGAGAGGTTTATACATATAAGTTTTATCTGTGGCTGACAAGGCACTACCGGAATTTTATTGGGCTAAACTATTATGTGGTACATGAGATAAGATGGGATAATCTTCTTCCAAAATTGCCAACACAAAAGGATATTGAAAGAGTTTTTGACCGAGGAGGAAGTAATGATTTGGGGTGGCTGATTTACCCACAGGGAATTTATAAGCTTCTGAAGTGGCTGGCGGGGTATCGGTTGCCAATTTATATCACCGAGAACGGTATTGCTGATGCAGCCGATGTGAAGCGGCAGGCGTTTATTGCTGATCATCTGGAATGGATTTGGCAAGCAATTTCAGAAGGGGTGGATGTGCGGGGTTATTTCTATTGGACGCTGATGGATAATTTTGAATGGGCGATGGGGTTTGAGCCGAAGTTTGGACTGTGTGCGATTGATGACAAAACATTGGACAGAAAGCCGCGACCGAGTGCCGGTTTCTATGGCAAAGTTGCCAGAAATAACGAATTGGTATTAGGAGGTAGCGGCGAATGACCATGGAGAAGATTGAGGAAAAATATTGTGAGGAGGTACTTGGTTCGAGGGTACGATATTTAACACACGGTAGCGGCCAGCCGATTATCTTTATCTCGGGCTGGATGGGAACCGCAGAGAACTTCACACCGATGTTTAAACTGTTTCCTGAAGGCTACCAGTGTATTGCTTTGGATCTGCCGGGATTTGGCAAATCAACATTGATGACAGGTGGGTATGAAGTAGGGAATTATGCAGCCTTCTTGAAGGCCTTTATAGATAAAGAGAAAATTGTCAGGCCGGCTTTGGTGGGGGTTTCAATGGGGGCGTCAATTGTTTTAGCTTATGCAGCTGAGTATGGTAACGCGGACTTGTCAATTATCCTGCAGTCGCCGGTGTATAAGCCATTTGAGATTGTTTTGATGGCCAAAATAGAAGTGTGGGTGTTGGAGAACATTAGGCCAGTGACAAAATTAATTTTGGCACTGACGAGATACCGAACATTTCAAAAGTTAGTGCGGCTGACTGGAGACACTAACGTTAAGTCGGTAAGCGAGGGCTATTTATCCGAATATGGGTTGAAGAGTTTATATAGAACAGACCCCAAGGTACTAGTAGAGTCGTTGAAAAGTATTATGAGCTTTGATTTTCGAGAACACTTGTATGATGTGAAGGCCAAAATACTCTTGGTTTATGGATCAAAAGAGAACATGCTGCTGCCGGAATACCAAAATGAATTGCACGCGGCATTACCCGGGTGTGAGTTTGTTATTATTGAAGAGGGAACACATTACGCCATGATGCAAAAGCCTCAGGAGTTTACTGGCCTGATAGTGAAGTTTTTGGGGAAGAAATAGCTGTTTTGGTTGCATGTTGGGAGTATGATTAGTAGTGAAATGAAGAAGCTTTTAGTTTTTGTTCTGGTTTTATACCTTGGGAGACTGTTGATCGGGACTTCAGTTTTGGCTGTTACCAAGACTGCTTCTGGTTCGGCTGAAGTTAGCAAGCAACCAGTTGCCCCGGTGACGATGACAGTAACAAGTACTCAATCAATTGATTATGCGTTGCCATACCCAGGAATGTTACCGGATAGCCCACTCTACTTTTTAAAAGTCATCCGGGACAACCTGGTGGTTAGATTGATTTCAGATCCGGTGAATAAAGCCTTCTATTTGTTGTTACTATCAGACAAGCGGTTGGCGGCAGGCCAGGAGC
>CAZQWX010000047.1:0-6738 GCA_964597255.1 uncultured Gammaproteobacteria bacterium
GGACAAGTTACTTCCTGAGGGTGGAGCTGAGCAGCTGGGCCAAGAAATTCAACAAAAGATTATTGCCGCCAAGGATGACCTGTTTGCCAAAACGGAAATAGATCAACTGCGACAAAAGCTGTCGGATATCAAACCAGCGGTCTCTCCAAACGCGAACTCCGACACCAAGCCGGCAAGCTGATATAATCAATCTTATCGGATCAAACTGTGACCAATGGAGGGTTGGCCGAACGGTAAGGCGTTGGTCTTGAAAACCAATGTCCGTAAGGACTAACAGGTTCGACTCCTGTACCCTCCGCATTTGGAGACAGACAGTTTGAGGTGTACAATAAGCTAGACATCTTATAAGTTAACTCTTGACAGGGCGGTTATTTTACTTTTAACTAGATTAGTACAGGTTATTTTGAGGTAGAAAAATATGACAACTCCAGCTACTGGTGGGGGGTCGGTTGAAGGTCGGGGTCAAGCTCAAACTGCTGGGAGGCCAGCAAAGCCATTGATGTGGTCCGAAATGAACGACCGACCAATTCCTCAGAGAAAGGGTCCGATGGAAGTGCCAAGACTAGAAAATATTCGTCCTCATGATAATGAGAGACAAGCGAATGCTCTGGCTCGAGAAGAAAAGGGTCATATTGCTGATGTTTTGCGGGAGGAAGCCGAGGCTGCCAGAAGAGCTAAAGAAGCTGCTGAAACTGCCCAAAACGCAAGTAATGAAGCAAGGGATGCTCTCGACAGACTTCAAAATCCGCTGAAAAATTCCAACATTTTTGTGGGCGGACAGGGTGAAAATGGACAACAGATGGATGATGCGACGGTTAAAAGGTTAGTGGAAGCACTGAAAGGCCTGGCTCCGGAGGCTGGACCGAGACTCAACGCAGCAACAGAGGCAGCGAGAAAATCTGCAGCCGAGGCACAGGTTGCAATTGATCGGCGCGATGACCTAGACAGTCAAGTTGACAGAGAAATTGGGAGAGCAGACGAGTTGGAAAAGGAAATTGATGGAGTTATACCCTGGTTAGACTCCCGTGAGGGTAACCCAGATTACGTTTTGACCGTTAACGGTCGAGTCACCGAGAATGAGAGAAGAATTGATGCTATCGCTGCCGTTCTCACTCCAGAACACCAAGCAATTTCAGGAGCTACTGCTGAGGCTAAGGTTCAAAGTGAACTTCGCAATAATAGGGCGGACGAGGCCAGGGATCACTATACAGCCCTAGCCAATGAGCTGGTCGCCAAGTATACCAGTCATGAAAATCCTGATCCAGAATTAGCTTTATTGATGGCTTCAGCTGATGAACGACTCAGATTGGAAGAGGTTAAGTTGGAAGCAGAGATGGCAGCCAAGCATGCAGAACGATTTAGGGAATTGATGGGGCAAGCAGCGTTGGGTTTGAATCCAGAACAGTTGTCTAAACTTGTGGCCGAAAAACTCAGATTGGAAGATGTAAACGAAGGATTAAAGGCTAAGAGACCAGCGCTGTTGAAAGAGACGATAGAGGATCAGACCGGAGATCTGACTCCAATACAAAAAGTGCGGGTTGAGGCGGTTCGGGAATTTCAGCGATTGGAAACCTTAATTCTTGAAGGTGGAGCTGGAGGACAGGTAGATAGGAATCGAGGAGGTGGCGAACCAGTACGAGTAAATCGAGAGCCAGGTCAGTCAAGGGTGTGGGAGTATGCTACTTCAGACGATAGAAGGGCAGGCGTGGAAGCAGCTAGGATCTTACCTGATCCAGAAAAGATAGCCCTGTGGGCACAGGTAATAACTGAGGCCCAAAGGGGGTCACCAATGGATAGAGTCCCAGCACGGCAATTCCTCGTTGATGTTTTTGGCCAGGAAGTTGTCGATCGTAGGTGGCCATTGACAAGACCTGCTAGGCCGGCCGTTCAACAGTAATAACAAGATATAAGACTTATGGACCTTCCTCCAGAAGCAGCAACGCAACAGGGAACTGCGGGACCAGACCGGGAACCCGCTCGTCGGGGACCAACAATAGTGGTGCACGACCGCGATCTGCCACCAGTTATTCCCCCACTACCCAATGATCCAGAAAGGCATCAGCCTGCACAACCACCAAGACCAGAGACTGGGCCAAGGCGGGAACCGCAGCAAGACCAAGATCAGCTGGCTGCTATCATGGCAGGGATTCAAGACCGATATGGTTTTCCGGCCAGAGTTGCTACCCCACCGCACCCAACTGGTGTCTATTTGGATGAACATCACCGACCGACAGGAGAGGTCCCTCGAGGTAGAGGAGGCACTGGTGAAGACCTAGGAGATGAGTTAGGTCTGCCCCAGCAAATTACTCTGGATGATCTACGGCCTGCGGGGCCTAGCACTGCTCCAGAGAGTTTTGGTGACAGTGGCGAGAGAGAGAGCTTTAGGGACAGATTAGGAAAGTGGGCCAGGAGCAAATGGCTGTGGGCAGGCATTATCACTGGGTCATCAATTAATGTAGCGGCGGCTGGTGTAGCAAATACACATCTTGGTATGGGCACCGGAGAAGCGGTGTCCTTCGCACTAACAGGTGCCAGCGCTGTGGTAGATGTAGCTGCGCTGGGTGCCACCAGGGTTTTCCGGGAGAAGATAGAAGAACACGCCAGGGTGAAACGAGTGGTCGGCGGCAGTCAAGAGTTTGTTGATGGCGGTGTAATCGGAAATGTTATTGGTTCAGCAGTAGTTGCTGCCGTGACACCACATATGGCTGAGCTGGAAAACTGGCTATTTACCACATTCCACGTTGGTGGACCTGGGGCTGAAGCTGTTGTCCAAGGAGCGGTACCACCACAAGGGACCCCAGAGCAACTGCAACAGTTGGACTTCATCAATAAATGGATGGATAACTTAAAACAATTACAGGATCAGTATCGACAGTATCAGCAAATGTTACAAAATCTACCGAAGGGTAATCCGGCTGTGGGTGAATATACTGCTAAGGCGGGAGATGGAGCAATCCGGATTCTTCAACACCTTTACAATTCGCCCGACCAACAGATGGCCTGGGGACATATAGTGGATTTCGCTAAAAATCAGGCCGATTATGACACAGTTGTTAACACCATGGGCAAGGCTCATCCTGAAGTGGTGAAGGCGCTAGACCAAATCAGAGCGGCAGGATTTAACCCGCATTCTGCAGCGGGACGGGAAGCAATGACCGAGCTGCATTGGGCGATTGCTAAGGGAGCGGAATTTGTAAAACCATAATGAGTTAGTTATTCTTAAACACAGACAATGGCTGATCTTGTTAAATTGGCAACAGTTTTGAAAGAAAAAGGGCTGGGTGAGGCTGAAATCACTCAGGTGGCGGAACAGCTTACCAAGGCGGCAGTCCTACAGACTGTTGCTGAAGTGATCAACCAGCTTGAGCCAACTGATTTGGACATGTTGCAAAAAGCAGATGGGGCAGCTAATTCTGAGCAAAGTGTAAAAGAGCTGTTTGAGAAGCGGACGGGAAGAAATTTTGACGAAGCGGCCAATGTAAAATTGGAGAAAGTCGTTGATGAATATCTCCAACAGTTAGATTAGATACTCCATATGAAGGTTCGACGCGCTCGTTTTGACGGTACAGAACTTTTGCTTCTAGCCTCAGTGGTGGTAGCTTTGATGGCTTTTTTTGCCTGGCAGAATGGCATGATGCCAACCTTCCTGAACGGACCAATGGTTTTGGGCGTCTCTTCAATCCGATAAACAGTTGACTGTCCTGAATTTCTGGTGTCTTTACTTATTTCCGGCAAATCTTTATAGTGATTAAAGCTATGGATGAGGAACCAAAAAAGCTTATAAGTGACGAGTTGGTAGATCAGAAACCCGAAGCGGAAAAAGCTGCCCCAACAGATGATACCAAAGTGGGTCGAGTAAAAGATTTGTTTGTTTGGCAGTCGTTGAATCGGTCAGTGCAGCAATATCCTAAGGAGGTGTTCGCGACTTTTGGGACAATTGCGCTTCTGGTGTCAATTATTTTAATGTTTTTTCAAGAGTGGCTGGCCATTGTGGTCACGTGGGCAGCTTTCTTCTTGTTCTATGCTCTGACCAAGATGGAACCAGTACAGGTGGACCATAAGATTACCACAGAAGGTATTATTTCTATGGGCCATGCTTATATTTGGGCTGAGTTGGGTCCATTCTGGTTCTCTGAGAAGAATGACAATGTGGTTATGCACGTATCCCATCGGAACATCTTGGGACAACTGATGATTTTAATAGATAAGGTTAACCAAGAAAAAATCCGGGATATTTTGGCTGGTTACCTGCCGTACATAGAAGTCCCGGAAAAATCAGTGGTGGAAAAAATGTCCGATTGGTTCGCCAAAAAGTTTCCAATCACCCCAAAGCCAGTCGTGGGGCCACAAGAACCGGCGCCACAATCCCCTGCTTAGCTTCGAATACTGTATAATACTGATATTGCGGGAAGCACTTTCGCTCCCATAGCTTAAAGGATAGAGTAGTGGTTTGCGGAACCACTGATCCCAGTTCGATTCTGGGTGGGAGCACTGAAAATTAGCAGCGCTAATTTTCAGTGTAAACACAAAAGTTAGCGCAGTCAATTTTTAGGGAGGGTTGGCCGAACGGCAAGATCCGCCCGAGGCGGATCAGCCTTGGGCTGACGTTAGTTTCGAAAATGTATTACGTTTATGTATTAAAGAGTGAGAAAACAGGTGATTATTACAAGGGTTATACTTTGAATCTAAGGAAAAGACTAGAAGAACATAATGGCGGTGTAACCGAAAGTACTAAAACTGGAGTTCCTTGGAATCTGGTTTACTATGAAGCTTTTACAAATAAAAGGGCGGCAAGAAAAGAAGAGTTGTTTTTAAAAAGCGGAAAAGGCAGAGAAAGATTGAAATACCTACTGGATGACTTGGAGAGCGGGCAGGACGGTAATGCGCTGGTTTCGAAAACCAGTTCCCGAAAGGGATAACAAGTTCAACTCTTGTGCTCTCCGCTTTTTGTGGCCACTTTATTTCATTAAGTTTATCTTCAGTTCAGGTTAATATTATCCAGGACGTTATGAAAAGGGTCGCGCTCTCAGCGGTGGTTATTTTTGCCTTCTTGGCCTATGCTGCCCATTCACAGTTGGAAGGAAGCGGTAGTGTTGTGGTAGTTCCCCCGCCGGAAGCAGTTTTGTCAAATCAAACAACACAGCCGAGCCAGAACAACGGTACAGTCCCGGCTCAGAATTCTGGTAGTGCTCAATCAAATAATTCTGCTGGGTCACAAAGTGCACTGACTCAAAATATGCCTGGTCAAGGTGCGTATAAGGATGGACAGTATACCGGCAGTATAGCTGACGCGTTTTATGGCAATGTCCAAGTGAAAGTAACCATCTCTGGTGGAAAAATCACCGATGTCCAGTTTTTGGACTATCCGCATGACCGGGGAACATCAATTGAAATCAATTCTCAGGCCATGCCCTATTTGAAGCAAGAAGCAATTGCTGCTCAAAGTGCCTCGGTGGATATCGTTTCCGGGGCCACCCAAACCAGCGGCGCTTTTCAGATATCTTTGGCCTCGGCTTTGGCGCAAGCCCATTAATATGAAACAAACCAGAAGCCTTATGGGCATGCCGGTGACTGTGGAAATTACTGACGATGCATCTTCGGAGGAACTCACGAAGTTAATAGACAGTGTCTATGACTATTTCACTTATGTAGATGAAAAATTCAGCACATACAAAAAGACCAGTGAAATTACAGCCATCAACGAAGGAAGGCTACAACCAAAAGATTATAGCTTTGATATGAAGGAGGTCTTTCGGTTATCAGATAAGACCAAAAAAGAGACCGACGGTTATTTTGATATTTACCACAATGGCACATGCGATCCATCTGGGTTGGTTAAGGGATGGGCGATTTGGAAAGCTGGGAAAATATTAGAAAACAAAGGTGTTAAAAATTTTTATATTGATGCCGGCGGAGATGTTCAAACCTCTGGAAAGAATAGCGTCCGACAGTCGTGGAAAGTCGGAATCCGCAATCCTTTTAAGAAAGATGAGATTATTAAGATTCTTACTGTCTCTGGCCAAGGGGTGGCAACGTCAGGAACCTATGAACGCGGATTGCATATTTTTAATCCTAAAACCGGGGGTTTGGCGAATGAGATTGCCAGCATCACGGTGGTGGGAGAAAATATCTATGAAGCGGATCGATTTGCTACCCCAGCCTTTGTCATGGGCACGTCCGGAATTAAATTTATTGAGAAGACGCCGGGGTTGGAAGGTTATATGATTGATAAAGCAGGAATTGCCACCATGACCTCGGGCTTTGAAAAATATCTATGAAAGTAATTGATGATTTTTTAAATACCATCACCATGTATAGACTGGTGCTGTATGTGCTGATTGCTTGGATTACTTTGGCAGTAGTTTTTTCCTTTCTGGGCATTCTTCCATATGATCCGCTGAACTTGCTGTTTTCGACGTTGTTTTTGGTGGTGATGTGTTGGGGAACTAACTTTATTTTTGCCAAAACTTTTGACGTCCCAGCTAACGTCGAGTCAGTCTATATTTCGGCTCTGATTTTAGCGCTGATTATTACCCCGGCAAAGACGCTGCATGATGTGGCTTTCCTGTTTTGGGCGGGCGTGTTGGCCATGGCCGGAAAATTCATTATTGCCAAAAGTCGCAAGCACCTCTTTAACCCAGCAGCTTTGGCAGTTTTTTTGACAGCAGTTTTTCTCGCCCGATCAGCATCGTGGTGGATCGGAACTGCTTGGATGTTTATCCCCGTACTGATTGGTGG
>CAZQWX010000048.1:0-5084 GCA_964597255.1 uncultured Gammaproteobacteria bacterium
GAGAAACCGTGCCCGCATTTCTGCCCAGGCCGCCCGTAATGACATCCAGACGCAAATTCTGGGCAGAGCCGGAGTAGTTGTAGAGCCGGACGGTGTTGGCATCTGTTTGGACAATCTTGTAGCCTGCCTGGGTGTAGTTGACTTTGATCTGATCCACTTGGGGAATTTGAGAAGTAGAAGTTGTTTTTAGGGATGCGGCAAAATCAAGTGTGTTGGTTGTTGGGGTAAAGCCATTGATTTCTCTCCAGTTGACGGCCGTGAGCGCGGTTAGCTGTGTTCCGGTCATTTGATTCTGGGTCACCCCAGTTGCTTGAGAAAGAGCACCGTTTTGGGAGTTATAGGTGGCACTTGTCCAGGTGACATTACTGACTCCTGCTGTTGTATTACTGTTATACTGCCACGTTCCGGAATTATTTCTGGCAATTGGCCGCCAGCCGTTATTATTAGTTGTTGAATCATAAATGTAAAATGTCGTCCGGCCGTCAAAAGAAACAGAGTAATTGATGGTCTGGGAATTTAATGTCTCCGTCACCGCCGCGCTATCTATATGATCCCAAGAAGCCGTGGCCAGTTGGTCAGAGTTGGTGACAACGGAGTAGGAGGTGGAGGTGGGAGCGCCATAATAAGTATTGGCAATGCCGGAGTTATAAAGATCAGTAATTTCTTGGGAAGAAAGAGCTTTGGACCAGAAACCAACCTCGTCTATTATTCCACTATACGCAGTACTTGAACTGCAGGAAGAAAACGGGTCTACGCAACCAATTCGAACGGTCATGCTACCTGCCGTTGGAACAGATGAACCCGCGCTTCCAGAATTCACTTGGGACCCGTTTACGTAAATATATATATTCCCGTTGACAGTAAACGTTGCCACGACATGGTACCAAATATTCGCCGTGGTAAAAACATTGCTCGTATTAACGCTAGTGGTATTATTGATTAGCAAATCTAGATCACTGCTTTGCTGGTAAAAAACAATTGTGTTTGGGGAGCCTACTTCCCCTCGGTCAAAGATTCTGTGCTGCCCGGTAAGCGTATTAGGGTTAACCCAAGCGGAAATAGAAAACGAATTCAGTCCACCAAACGAAGAAGATGATCCTACATCAATAATGTCACTACTCCCATTAAAACTCCTCGCATTGCCCAGTTTGCCGGAGACTACAGTAGTTCCAGTTGGAGTTCCTGTGTTGCTACCGATAGAATCTGCCACATTACCAGAAGATTCGTCCATTTTCCAATAAGAAACAGCGCTGGTCGTTAAAGAATTATTTCTATCCGGTCGAAAAGACGTTGACAATCTTGCTACCCCTGAGACAAACTGGGAACAGTAAAGGGTCCAAGAGCCTGAAGCAATAGCATTAGTGTTATTAAAGGCTGTTTGAACAGTGGCTATAATAGTACTTTGCGCAGCTGGTGCAGCACTAACGACTGCCACCCCGCCATTTCCAGATACCGTACAATCAGCTTTAACCCGCGCATCAGAGTTCCAGTTACCCGAACCCAGAGTCAAGGTAATACTTCCGGTTGTTGCCGAGGGGGTGAGAGTGGTCGAATAGGCCATGTTTTCCTGGGTGTAGTTCCCCTCGGTGTTGAAATTAACCTGGGCGGAGTTAGTGGCCTGGTCGTTGCCGGAAATATCAATCTGTTCCCACTTGCTGGTGGCCGTATTGTAACGCCAGCCGGAGGGAACAAGGTCACTTGTATTTTGGTTATGCGCCACGTCAATGTAGGAGCCGTTGGCGACGGAGGAATTATTGTTGGTGTAAAGTCCATTTCCGCCCGGCGCGCCGCCGATGGCGTCTCCGGCGACCCAAGCAATGCCGTATCTGGTCAGATAAGTATTGGTTTTGGTTGAACCTCTGGCAAAGATAAATTTGGTCTTAAGAGAACTGCCTTGGGCGTTAAACTGGCAGAAATATTCGTATTCAGGGGGCGTCTGGGAAGAATCGGTGTTGATCAGGTTGCATTGATAATAGTTACTCCCGCCATCATTACTGGCCCAAACTTGCACCGTATTTGAGGTATCAGAGGAATCGGTGGTGTATTGAGCCCAAAGATAGGCCTGAGAAAAGCTCTCGGCAGTGGTAAAGGTTTTGGCAATGAAGTTGCCTGAGGTGGCTGTAGCATTATTATCCACTCCCATTGACTTAACGCCGGAGGTGGCAGAGCCCGCGGCTTCCAGGTTGTAGGAAACGGCCAAAGACTTGGTGTCATCATTGGCCAAAAGAGTTCCGCCGGTGGGCGTATTGGCGGTTTTGTCATAGGTTTTGACATTGGTGTCGGAAGTTAAATCAATCGTAGACACTCTTCCGTTGGTCGTGTCATTGGTGCCCACATACATATATTGATTATTAAAGTCAACTCTGACATCGCCGACCGTGTTGGTTGCCCCTGCCAGCTGTTGATTCGAGTCGGCCGCGCCGCCGCCCAGAGTGGTGGCGTGACTCTGCAAGGCCCGGTAGCCCACTTCGTACATGTGTTTGATTTGGGAGGCGGAAAGGGTAGTGGCGGTGACAAAGGGTTCATCAATGGAACCAGTAAAATTATTAGTGCCACTAATATAAGCTCCTATTTCTAAGTCCGCAGTCGAGTTGTATAACGAAGCTGGAATACTGGTAGTATTTTGTCCAACAAGAACGCCATCCTTATAGATGCTGACTGAGGCACTTGGAACATAAACACCAACCACAAAATGCCATTGATTATCTGTAACACTTGGACCTGTAGCCGTATACTGGTCACTCCCATTGCCAGACACGTTTAGTCTAATGTTGTTAGAAGAAACATCTAACCAGTAATTTTTATTACTCCCCGTGAGCGCTTTAGAGACAATTGCTCCGTCAGAGGCAGATGTTTTAATCCATGCACCTACTGTAAGATTACCCGTGACATCTAAATTGGAATTATCAGCACAAGTGCCACTGGTTCCAGAACAAATATAATCACTGCCGTCGAAACTCATTGCGGTACCCCGAACACCACTAACTCCAGTTGTTGGAATAGTTGCTGTTGCTTTGGTTGTCATCGCATCGGCCTTGACTGAAATATCAGCATTAGTAATGGTAGTATTTTGGGCTAGGCCGGAATAGTTCATCGGCCACATGCCGCGGATATCCCCCACCATTTCTTCAGAAACATAGTCTTTGGTGTAATATTTAACAGAACCGGAAGTGAAAGCCGCTTGATTTTCTTGAATAACACCGACCCCAGCGGCGGTTCCTACATAAAGAGTATTTGAAGCTCCGTCGATAGTGGATGTACCAGGCGTCACTTGTAAAGAATTAATGGCGACGGCTGTAGCAGCTGGAGCGGGATTGACACTTGTGGTATAAGTCGCAGTGGTAGCAAAAGAGGCAGCTAGGGCACTTAGATTTGTGTATACATTGACTACCGAAGACGCTTTTGCCCCATACATTGAAGAGTTGTAGGTTGCTCGGCCGAAATTATATGTTATGGCAATATTGGTGAATGTGCCAGCGTCTGAAGAGTTAACCGCTGTTTCATTGGTTTCATTAATAAGGGTAATTCCGCCGTTGGTTGCCACACCCACAAACTGCTGTGGAGTCAAACATCGGCCGGAAAGAGTATCGGAAGAGGGTTGGCTAGCATTACCGGTGCAGATGACGGCGGCGGAGACGTCGTTGGCTGTAGCGTTGACAATAATATTACTGGTATTAACCACGTTATACGTATTCGTACTATTTCTCTTAGAAAGAGAAGAATCGGAAATCCTCCAGTCAGTGGCGTTTTGACGAAATGCCGCGTCATGGACAAAGTCCAAAGTATAAAGACCAGTGGCAGAGGAACCGTTTTTGGCCACATAGAGCTTGCCATTAAGCATGTTAACAGAGTTTGGGCTGTCATTAGTGGAAGCGTCTATGGCATAGTTAGTGCCGGTTGAAAAGTTCATCCAGAGCTTTTGAGTATCGGCGTCAATAATGTCAACGGCCGTGGATTCAGCAATGACATAGGAGCGTTCTGGAAATCGAGTTTTAGCTCCACGAGTTAAACTCGTAGGCTCAAGCACCCAAGAAGCAATTTTAAAGACATCTCCGGGGTTATATCTGGCATTGGAAAAAGTGATACTGACACCTGTGGAACCGAGCGATTGCGAGGTGCTCGGTGTCATCGCAAGGACACCGGCATTACCATTGTAATCTGTCCAGCTGAAAGAATTGCCGTTGCCGGTGACAGTTACATATATAGTTCTGCTGGCGGCAGTACTGCCATAGGTTCCGGTCACTTTGACTAAAGAGCCGTTGTAATTAACATTTAGATTGGGATTTTTGACAATGACATCGTTTTGCGAGAAATTAGCTGATGATGTGGCTACTGCTAAAGTGACGCCGTTATACCAATTTGGGTCAATGCCTAATTCCACTTGGACTTGGGGACTGCTGTCAGTCTTGGTTCGGTCATAATAAAGGACTTTGTTTACAGTATTTGATCCTAAATATGTGTTACCGGCGTTGTCTGTGGTTGATGTGGACATGGTCTGCCCGCCGGTTAGACCAACCCGGAACGGCGCTGTGGGTTTGTTTAAGGCGTCGCCTTGCAAGCCTGACAAGGCGACGCCTTGTTCAACCTGGGCCGAGCCGGAAGCGCCGGAAACCGTTGTGTTGGCAGAATCTGTCTTGGTCAAATCCGAAAAATTATCAAAATATATTCCGCGGGGAGGGATATTTTGGTTAGGAGAAGTCCCGTCCCAAAGCGATTGGTAGTTCTTGGCCAAAAGCCAGTACTCGTTGTGTTTCGATCCTTTATCCATGGCCACTCCCGCCGTTACCTGAGCCTGGGGGGCAAAAACCATGGTCACGTAGCCCGAGCCGGAGGTACTGGTATCCGTCACTACCCCAATCATCCCGTCAAAGAGTTTAGCCGAGGTAACAGCCGATCCAGCTGTGGCACTTGTATACACATAGTCACCTTTTGCTACAGTTGACGTGTTGGTAATGGTCACCGTGGCCGCTCCCCCGATCTGCACCTGGCAGGAAGCCGCTGCCGCGCAGGCGGAACCCTGGTTAATAACCCCGTAGGCGGCTTTCTTGTAAGCCGTGGTTGTGGTCGTCACCGCGTTGTTGCTG
>CAZQWX010000049.1:0-1888 GCA_964597255.1 uncultured Gammaproteobacteria bacterium
GAATTTCCAGTAGTGTTTTAATCTTTGACACCAGAAAAACAAGCCGATAACGGAAATTAATTCCGATGGCACGACCATCAGTAGTCCGCGGAGCGCATGAGGAGAAACCCGGCTGACCGCCGGTGGCAGGGCGGCAAAGCCGAGCCAGACAAGAAGCAGGAGATCTTGTTTGGAGTGGCGCTTAACCATCAAATACAGACCAGTCAGCAGGAATGGCAACTGCCAAAGGTAGAGCTCACCTAACTTCTTAACCGATTGCCGGCCATTTTGGTCGCCATGGAAAAAAAGGTAATTAAAACTGAAATTGCCCAAATAGTTGCTTTGGAGATTGGTCAAAAGATCACCTGGTTGATTGAGGATAGACTCAGATCTGGCTCGAGCCATGCCTTGGGGCGTGAAGGCAGTAGCTAGGAATGGCAACAGTAGTAGTATGGTAACGCCGACTGCAATAGCAGTATGCTTCCAGTTGGCCAGAAGTGGCCGAAAAAAGAGTAGAGACAGGAAGGCGACAAAGAGTGGTACAAAAACCTTCTCACTTTGATAGGTATAGACTGAGGCTGCAAAGGCAAGTAGCGAGAGCAGAAGATACCAGCCTTTTTTCCGAACAAAAAGTAGGAAAAGCCAGACCCCGAGGGCAACAAAAAATAAGGCAAGATTGGCTTCAAAGCCAGCCCGGCTGAATTGGATTGCCCAAGAGGAAATAGCCATAAACAGGGCTGATACTAGCCCGACAGTGCCGCTGGCCGACAGCTCCTCGGCAATGGCAAAGGTAACCAAAACTAATAATATTCCGGCCAGAGCTGATGGCAGGCGCACCGCCAAATCGGTTGGCCCGAGGATCTTCTCAAAAGGCACGACGGCATAAATATAGAGTGGCAGTTTATAGTCATCATAGGAGCGGAATAAAACTGGAAGCTTCTGGTTCCATTCATCTTTGCCAGTAGTTAGGATCGAATAGGCATTATAGCCGATGGCGGCCTCGTCCCAATAGAGACCAGGCGGATCACTGGTGATGCGATAGAGTCGCACAATGGTAGCAATTACTAGAATAACTAGAAGCAAAATGACGCGACACTTATTCATTGGTCACTGGCCACAATATAGGCAGATGGTTGGCCATCAAGAAAGAAGAATTTTTTCAGGACTTTAGCATCTTTGGGAAAATTATCCGGTTTACCAACAAACAGCAGTCCTGGTTTGCTGCGCAGATCGCCGTAATCAAGGTGGTAGTGAAAATAATAATTGGCAAAGTGGTTTTGGTCTTCAGCAAAACCACCGGAAATGCGGCCGCCGTCAATCTTAAGATAGGTTTCCGGATTGTATTTAAGAAAGAACAAGTAAAAATCCAGCGGTTGATCCAGATCATTACCAATTACTACTTGTTTATAATTTGGAGCCAGTTTGGCTGTCTCCTGCACCAAGGATTTATAGCCGTAATACCAAATTTCGGAGTTGGCGATCGGAGCATGGTAAAACATCATGTGCAAATAGAAATAGAATGAATATAAAATTACTAGTCCAACCAGCGTGACTATCGGCAGAATGAGACGAGCTAAATAGGGTTTAATCGCCTGTAATAAACTGACAATGCCCAGAGCAGTAATTAGCTGAATACTGGGCAAAAAAATGGCGGTCCGAATGGATGAGGGCACACCGGTGGTTATCGATGCCGGTAGTGGCGCCAGGATAAACCACAGTGTAAGAACAAAAGCCGTTTGTCGGTTGGCTTTACGAAAAAGATAATAACAACCAGCTAAGAGAAACGGTAATTCCCAAAGATAAAGCAAACCTACCCGGGGAACGAAATCCACTTTCAGGCCGTCTCCGCCAACAAAGAAAAAATCCGGAGAGAAGTGAACCAGATAGCCACGGAGGATCTCTTGGGAAT